>DGUE01000100.1 GCA_002393895.1 Bacteroidales bacterium UBA4318 | reverse complement strand
AGCATGGTGTAGTAGCCGAAGCGCTCGCCGGTGTTTGCGAGGGCGAGGGCGAACAGGCCTTTAGGTTGTCCTTTGAACATATCTTAAGCTTTAAAATGAATTCAAATTCTTACAAATATAATAAATAATGGGGATTTGCGCAGCGCTTTTTCCCGATTTTGGCTATATTTGTGAACTATGCAACAAGAGAAACGTTCCATAGGAGTCGTTCTGGTGGAAGGGTTGATGGGCCTGTTCGCCAGGCTGCCTCTCAGCTTCCACTTTGCCTTCGGCAGATTCGTCAGCTGGCTGCTGCGTGCGGTTTTCCGCTATCGCAGGGATGTGGTAATCACCAACCTGTCCCGCAGTTTTCCGGAATTGAAATATGGAGAGATACAGGAACTGGCAAAGAAATGCTACGGCCATCTGGGAAACATCATTGCCGAAGCTCTGTGGTTCGGCGGATGCAAGAATGCCCGGGGAAGGGAGCGCCTTAACGAGTCCCGTATCGTGCATATAGGCAACCCGGAAGTGTTCAACGAAGTGTACGAAAAGAGCACAAATGTCATGGTTCTCTCCAGCCATGCAGGCAACTGGGAGCTTCTGGGCGGATGGTTCAGCTACAACCACAATCCTGATGTGCCTCTCAGCTCCGGTCCGGAGGAGATAGGAGTCGTGTATCGCCGGCTCAAGAGCAAGCTCTGGGACCGCGTGATGGCCGACAACCGCTGCAATCCCATAAAGGATACCGGTTTCGACGGATATCTGGAGTCGCTGGAGGTTTTCCGCTTTGCCATAGCGCACCGCAGGCAGAAATTCATCTACATCTTCCCCACGGACCAGTATCCCTACCACATCGCCACCAAGCACAATGTGGGCAAGTTCCTCAATCAGGAAACGATGGCCATGACCGGCGGCGCGGCCCTTGCATGCAAGTTCGGAATGAGCGTGAACTATCTCCGCTGGATAGACGAGGGCCCGGGGCGTTACACCGTGGAGTTCGTTCCTCTTTGCGCCAACGCGGCGGACTACACGCCGGAAAAGATAATGGAAATGTATTACGCAGAGCTGGAGAAAGACATCCAGGCGCAGCCCTGGAACTATCTCTGGACTCACAAACGCTGGAAATGATATGAAAAAGACGATTCTTATAGCATTCGCAATGCTTTCATCGCTTCTGGGCAGGGCCCAGGGCAATGTGTCGTATTCGATGCCGCAGACCGTGCTGGTCTTCAATGTGGAGGCTCAGAGGGAGCAGTTCTACGCCGGGCCCTATGCCCAGTACGCGCAGAAGTACCTGGGGGTGAAGGCAGAGCTGCACGATCGTGTTTCCTACACCGTAACATCCGTTAAGATGGTGCCTGCAGTCGAGGCGGACCAGAGCCAGCGCTTTTCTTTTGTCATGAATTCGCAGAGCCATCCGCTCTTCCTCCAGCTTACCAGCCAGGGCCTGGTGTCCGGGCCGGCAGGAGCCTATACCTCCGACAAGGGCTGGAAATACCCTGTGGGGAAGGGGACGGGATTCTCGGACAAAGGCATCCCTGCCAATCTCACCGAGCGCACCAACACCCTCTACGAGGCCGACAATCACGCTGTGCGACAGCGTGTTATCGTGGAGAAGACCACGGAAGTGAAGGCTAAGGAAGTGGCCGACAAGATATTCGAGATCCGTGAGAACAAGTACAAGATACTCGTAGGCCAGACCGATGCCACGTACAGCGGCGAAGCCATGAAGGCCACTATAGACGCTTTGAGCAAGCTGGAACAGGATTATCTTACCCTGTTCATGGGATATAGCGAGTACGGCTCCCAGACAGCCAGTTTCGAGGTGATACCTGTGGCCCGCAAGAACCAGACATACATCGCATTCCGCCTGTCCGACGAGGAAGGCCTGGTGCCTGCGGACAATGTGTCCGGAAAACCTTTTTTCCTTCAGCTTAATGTCGAGGAGGTCTCCCCGGCTCCCGTAGTGGACAACAAGGCCAAGCCTGTCCAGGAAATCAAGTACCGCATCCCTGCAGTCTGCGGCTGCCGCCTTTCGGACGGGATGTCGACCCTCCTGCAGACCCGCGTGCCCGTCTATCAGCTGGGCATCGTGGCCAGTTACCCGATATACAAAACCAAATAAGCATAACACACTATGTCAACCATCAAAGATCTTAAACCCGCACTCGTCTGGAATAATTTCTACCAGCTGACCCGCTATCCCCGTCCTTCCAAGCATGAAGAGAAGGTGCGTGCCTTCCTCCTCAAATGGGGTAAGGAGCATGGGGTGGAATCATTCGCGGACGCCACAGGAAACGTAATAATGAAAGTCCCCGCCACTCCCGGCTATGAGAATCGCAAGACCGTTATCCTCCAGGGCCACATGGACATGGTTCCCCAGAAGAACAACGACGTGAAGCACGACTTCCTCACCGATCCCATCGAAACCTGGATCGACGGTGAGTGGGTCAAGGCCAAGGGCACGACCCTGGGTGCCGACGACGGCATGGGTGTAGCCATGGCGATGGCCGTGGCGGAAAGCAAAGACCTCAAGCACGGCCCCATCGAAATCCTCATCACCTACGATGAGGAAACCGGAATGACCGGTGCCAACAAGCTGGAGCCCGGTGTGCTTAAGGGAGATATCCTCATCAACCTCGACTCCGAAACCGAGGGCGAGCTCTATGTGGGCTGCGCCGGAGGAATGGACACCGAAGGCAGCGGGCGCTACACCAAGATTCGCCGTCCCAAGGGCTATGAGGCTTATTCACTGCAGGTTAAGGGTTGCCAGGGAGGTCATTCCGGAATGGATATCATCCTCTGCCGCGCCAACGCAAACCGCATCGCCGCGCGCCTGACCGACCTCATCCTCGCAAAGACCGACACCAAGCTGGTGGAGTTCACCGGCGGCAACATGCGCAACGCCATCCCCCGCGAGGCGGAAGTGCTGCTCTATGTCAAGAATCCCATGCAGGTGGCACGTCTCGTGCGCAAGACTGCACGCGAGATATTCGATGAGTTCGGGCACACCGATCCCGACATGAGCATCTCCCTCATACCTTCCGTTTTCAACAAGGGATATGTTAAGGAAGATGAGGCCTGCAGGCTGGTGGGAGCGGTTCTGGCCTGCCCGGACGGAGTGGAGCGTATGTCGCAGACCATGCCAGGCACCGTGGAGACATCCAACAACCTGGCAATCGTGAAGATAGCCGGCGGAAAGGTTTCCATAGTAACCCTGATGCGCAGCTTCATCGACAGCGCCAAGCTGGCCCTTTCCCGCAAGATTTCAGCCGTGCTGGGCAATGCCGGCATAAAGACGCGCTTCGTTGGCGGCTATTCCGGATGGGCTCCGGACGACAAGAGCGTGATCCTGCATGTGATGAAGCAGTCCTACAAGAAGCTTTACGGCAAGGAGCCGGAAGTGATGGCCATTCACGCCGGCCTGGAATGCGGAATCATAGGCGGCATCTATCCCGGCCTCGACATGATTTCCTGCGGGCCTACCCTCAAGAGCCCCCATTCCCCGGATGAACGCTGCTACATTCCTTCCGTGCAGAAGGCTTGGGACTTCCTCGTCGAGGTTTTGAAAGACATCCCGGAAAAATAGCAATGCATAGACACTGAAACTGGATTGTTAGTTAAGTGTTGATAACTTTTCAAGAGGAGGCACCCGAAGTGTCTCCTCTTTTAGTAACTTTGTTACCGGAAAAAGGCAAAAAATGAGGTTCGGGTTGTTGTTGCAACTCGGCATTTTTAGCCCCCGACGTGATTGACCCCATATAATAAAACCTTGTAACCTATTGATTCTATGGACGTTAGGAAAACAAATGGAACCATCGAAGAGTTCGATCTTGAGAAGCTGAAGAAAGGTATTCGCCAAACATACAAGTCCACCGGCCAGCGTTGCCCGGAGGAGGTGGTGGTGTCCATTACCGACAACCTTTATATTTATAACAACATGACCAGTCAGGAGATCCGCCGCCAGGTGGTCGACTCCCTGATGTCAATCAATAAGAAAGCCGCTCTGGAGTATATCCAGAAGTTCGACGACGGCAAGGACCTCCGTAAGAAGCGCGACTTCATCAAGGACTATATCAAGGCCTCCAATGCTGCAACGGGCTCCAAGTTCGATGCCAACGCCAATGTTACCCGCAAGAACATCGTGACGCTGGGAACCGAGCTCTACAAGGAGAACAATATCAAGCAGAACCGCTACATCATGCAGGACAAGATCAAGAACCTGTATGGGCCTGAACTGGCGGATCAGTACATCAAGGACCTGGAGTCCCACGTGCTCTACAAGCACGATGAGAGCGGCACTCCCGGTTATCCTTACTGCGTGGCTATCACCATGTACCCCTTCCTTGTGAGCGGCCTGCGTGAGCTGGGCGGCGTGTCTATCGCACCTACCGACCTGAAGAGCTTCTGCGGAGAGTTCATCAATCTCGTCTACTCCATCTCCTCTCAGTTCATGGGCGCGGTGGCTACCCCCGAATTCCTCATGTATCTGGACTATTTCATCCGCAAGGATTATGGCGACAATTATCTGGAGAGGCTGGATGAGGTGGTGGAGAACAACGCCAAGCAGCGCACCCTCACCAAGGTTATCGACAACTGCTTCCAGCAGGTAGTCCACTCCATGAACATGCCCGCAGGCAACCGCGGCTACCAGACCGTGTTCTGGAATATAGGATACTTCGACAAGCCTTATTTCGAAGGCGTGTTCGGCGATTTCCGCTTCCCGGACGGCACAGCCCCGAAGTGGGAGACTCTCAACTGGCTTCAGAAGCATTTCATGAACTGGTTCAACGAGGAGCGCAATCATTACATCCTGACCTTCCCGGTCGAGACCATGGCCCTGCTCACCGACGGTGGCGACGACTATGCCGACAAGGAATATGCGGATTTCACCGCGGAGATGTGGGCAAAGGGGCACAGCTTCTTCTGCTACATTTCCAACAGTCCGGACAGCCTTTCCAGCTGCTGCCGTCTGCGTAACGAAATCCAGAAGGATGACGACGCGCACAACCACACCACCCACCAGTACTCCATGGGCACCGCTTCCGTGGCTACCGGTAGTAAGTCGGTCATGACCATCAACCTGAACCGTCTTATCCAGGATGCCGCGCGCGATTACTTCAAGAGGGAGAAGCGTGTCGACCTCGAGCCCGGCAAGCCGCTCGAGCAGGGCAACTACGACAAGAAAGCCCTCTACAAGTACATCAGCGATGCTATTACCGAGGAAACCGAGCGCGTTCACAAGTACCAGATTGCTTTCAACGAGATTATCAAGGACTTCCTGAAGGCCGATATGCTCGACGTCTACAAGGCCGGCTTCATCGACATGCGCAAGCAGTACCTCACCGTGGGTGTGAACGGCCTCACCGACGCCGCAGAGTTTCTCGGGCTGGAGATCTCCCCGAACGATGAGTACAAGGACTTCGTGAACAATCTCCTGGAGACCATCAACAAGGCCAACCGCAAGGACAGGACCAAGGATGCGATGTTCAACACCGAGTTTGTGCCCGGCGAGAACCTTTCCGGCAAAAACTACAACTGGGACCGCAAGGACGGCTATTTTGTCTCTCCCAAGCATAACATGTATTCCTCCTATTTCTACAATCCGGAGGATGACAAGCTGAGCATGATAGACAAGTTCAAGCTCCATGGCGAGGAATATGTGAAGTATCTGGACGGCGGCAGCGCCCTCCACATGAACATTGCCGAGCACCTCAGCAAGGATCAGTACAGGCAGCTGCTTAACACAGCCGCCCACTACGGCACCAACTACTTCACCTTCAACTGCCGCAATACAGTCTGCAACGACTGCGGTTACATCAGCAAGGACACCCTTACCGTGTGCCCCAAGTGCGGCAGCAAGAATCTGGACTACCTGACCCGCGTCATCGGTTATCTGAAGAGGATATCTTCCTTCAGTGAGATGCGTCAGGAGGAGGCATACCACAGGTTCTATAACGAGAAGTGATCAAATACGTTCCTCAGATGACATCCGTGGTCCTGGAGGAGATTCCGGACCGTGTTTCCCTGGCAGTCGATATCAGCAACTGCCGGGGAAATTGCGTAGGATGCCATTCTCCATTCCTGAAATTGGATATTGGTGAGGAACTTACCCCTGCAATCGTCGACCATCTGATTGCGGACAACTTTGGAGTGAACTGCTTCCTTTTTCTGGGGGAGGGGCGTGATCCGGAGGCTCTTCTGGCCCTGGCCGCCCACATCCGTGCGGAGCATCCGGCAATGGAAATTGCCCTGTATTCCGGCCGCGAAGAGGTCGAGCCGGAATTCTGGGATGCCTTCGATTACGTGAAGCTGGGCCCATACCGCCCGGAGTGCGGTCCGCTGAACGAACGCACTACCAACCAGCGGCTGTATCACGTCCGTGCGTTGCCTGTCCGCGAACCTTCGCCCGGCATCCCTGCTTCCGCCGAAGACATTACGTACAGATTCTGGCGTAAGGGGATTGATCCTCTGGCCTGACGTCTCTCGCTGCCACTTTTTGATTCTCGAACCACCCATTAGTTGCTCCAAAAAGTCAAAAATGTACAAGGTGGAACCAGATGTGGGGGACCTTGTACGCATTTTGTTGTTCCAGCTATGGCTTTTGTACATGGTCCCGGCCATGGA
>DGUE01000141.1 GCA_002393895.1 Bacteroidales bacterium UBA4318 | reverse complement strand
AGCCGGAACCGAACTGCATCTTGCCGGGGAACGAGCCGTCGTTGAAGGTGTAGGCCATCACCGTCATCACCTCGTTATCCTTGGGATTGAGGCAGTAGAGGATGGTCTTGGCAAGCTTGTCCTCGGATGCCAGACGGTCGAAGAACTTGTGGCCGGCGGCTGCGGTGGGCAGGTCGTGGATGGCATCGAAACCGGTGTCGGGGCCTACCAGGTTGAACATCTTGCTGTTGTTGTTGCGGATGGCACCAACGTGGAACTGCTGTGCCCAGCCGGACTCTGCGTCCATGACGGCCATATCGTGCAGGAAGGCGCTGCGGAACTTCAGAAGCTCTCCCTCCGAAGGGCGCTTTCCGAGGAGCACCATCTTGAAGATGGCCTCGATTTCGATCTGCTTGTAGTCGGCGGCATAGAAGGTCTCCAGGCCGTGGTCGGAGAGCTTGCAGCCGTTGGCGGCAAAGAAATCGTGCCTCTTCTGCAGGGCCTCGATGAGGTCTGCGTAGGAATCTATTTCCTTATCGGCGGCCTCGCCAAGTTTCTTCAGGTATTCCTTGTATGACTTGGGATCCTCGATTGCCATTGCCTTGTCCGGACGCCAAGCGGGCAGCACCTTGGTGCCGAAGGGATGCTCGGCAATCTCACGATGCCAGCGGAGGTCGTCGGCGGGATCGTCGGTGGTGCATACCACCTTCACTCCGAACTTGCGGATGAGGGCCTGGCCGCGGAATTCCTCCGTGGCGAGCTTGGCATTGCACTCTTCGTAAATCTCGCGGGCGGTCTTGGGGCTGAGTATCTTGTCGATGCCGAACACGCGGCTGAGTTCGAGGTGAGTCCAGTGGTAGAGGGGGTTCCTCATCAGGTAAGGAACGGTCTCAGCCCACTTTTCGAAGGTCTCCCAGGAGCTCTTGGTGCCTCCGGTGAGATACTCTTCGCTCACGCCGTTTCCACGCATCGCGCGCCATTTGTAATGGTCGCCGTAGTGGCCGTCCACCAGCCACAGCTGGGTAATGTCGCGGAATTGGATATTCTCTGCGATCTGCTGGGGCACGAGATGGCAATGGTAATCTATGATGGGCATGCCCTCGGCGTGCCCGTGATAGAGTTCACGGGCAACGCCTGTTGTGAGCATGAAGTCTTTGTTGATGAATTCTTTCATATCCTTTTATTACCAGCGACTATCGCCATAACCCTTATATGCAGCCTTGACGGTGAACTTGCCCGTAGTGGGATCTCCTGCGAAAGGAGTCTCGTCGAGCACGGTACCAGCCGCGGTGATGTCTTCCTCTGCCATGGTGTTCCACCAACTGTAGGTGCCGGTAGCTTCGATGTCGAAGAAGATGTTGTCGGTGATGTAAGGATGCTTGATGGTCTCGGAGGTCTTGCTGACCAGCTTCGGGAAGCCGTTGGACTGCGTGGGAGCATCCACTGCCTTCTTCATGGCCGCGAAGATGTTCTTTCTCACGAGTATGCGGCGGGCGGCCGCGCTGAGTGATGCGGGAGCAACACCGGTAGTGGCACGCACGTGCATGATACCATTGTTATCCTTGCTATCCACGGAGCAGAGGTTGTAGAAGGTGTTGTTTTCTACTGTGACTGCGCCCACCTTTACGCCTGCATCCATACGCAGGAAGGTGCGGATGCCGTTGTAGAAGGTGCTGTTGTTGATCTTCACGCTGGACACCGCGCCCTTGCGGAAGTCGATGAAGTCTCCGCTGGTGCCGAAATCGTGCACGAGCAGTCCGGTGATGGTGAGAGGTCCCATGGAAGACTCACCCGATCCGGAGATGAGACGGTTGGAGTATCCGTAGATTTCGCAATCCTTAAGGGTCATCGCACCCAGGACAGAAGAGGCGTCGATGTCGATCATGTTGCCGACCGTGGCCTCGCTGCCTGCGTTGTCGTAGACACCGTTCATGCGGAGGTTCTCGAGCACGAAATTACCTTCCGTTGCGGCGAGCTTGATGCCGCCGATAACCTCGGGCTTGATACCGTTCTTGGCCACGCCCTTCAAGGTCACGCCCTTGCTCAGGGTCACGACACCGGAGGATGCACCGTCCACCTTAGTGAGGTCGTAAGTGCCTGCCGCGAGGGCGATAACGTCCTTGCCGGCGGTGATAGCGGTCACAAGTTCCTCGACGTTATTCACGTTGAATGCGGCTCCTGCGGGAGCGGCGCTCTTGATCCAGCGGGGATCACCCACCTTCTCGCTCGCCACGAGGTCGTGGACGATGGTGAAGTCGCCGGCGGCGGCATCCTTGAACACATCTGCAGTGAGCACCACACCGTATCCGGCGGTAGCCACATCCTGTGCGGAATATGCCCACCAGCTGTATTCGGTGTCGAGGTTGTTCTCGGTGGTTACCACATCATAGAAGTAGTTGTGGCTGAAGACAGGAACGAAGATGGTTGAAGAAGCCTTGCTGACAAGTTTCGGGAAGCCCTGGGCATTGGAAGGAGTGTCAGCAGTCTTCTTCATGGCTGCGAAGAGGTTGTCTTTCACGACAACCTGCTTTGCGTCGGTGACGGAGGTGCTGCGAACGTGGAAGATACCGTTGTTGTCCTTACTGTCCACGGAGCAGAGGTTGTAGAAGGTATTGTTCTGCACCAGGATGGAGCTACAGACGACCGCTGCATCGATACGGGCGAAGGTGCGTATGCCGTTGGCGAAGGTGCTGTTAACCACCTTGACCGCGGTGAGGCCGCCCTTGCGGACATCGATGAAGTCGCCGCTGGTGCCCATGCCGGTAATCAGGGCTCCGTCGATGACGAGGCTGCCCACCGTCGAGCTTTCCTTATCCTGATAGAACAGACGGTTCTTGAAGTTCTTGACATCCACTCCGGAGAGAGTGAAGGAAGACACTGCAGCACCGTCCTGCACATAGAATGCATTGTCGAGAGCGTTGTTGCCATCGATGGTGATGCCCTTCACGGTGAAGGAAGTCGCGCCTGCGCCGAGTTCGAACTTGCCCTGCACGATAGCGCCCTTGCCACCGGTGAGGGTGAGAGGAGCGTTGAGCACGGTAGCAGCTGCGGTCAGGTCATAGGTTCCGTCAGCGAGGGTGATGACCTTTTTGCCCGCTGAGATGGCGGTGAGGAGGCCGTCGGCATCGTTCACAGTGATCTCGGAACTCGGAGTGCTGCCTGCCATGATGTTCCAGCGAGGATCGCCCACGCCTGCGTTCATCATCACACCGTTCGTGAGGGTGAAGTCGCCGTTGGCGGCATCCTTGCAAGGATCTGCGGGCAGTATTGCACCACCGCCGGCGGTACCTTCTTCCTTGGTCATGTTAGCCCAGAAGGAATAGGCTTCCTTGCCTTCACGATCTTCGCAGTTGTAGAAGTAGTTGTTGGCTACGGTGTAAGGAGTAATACCACTCTTGCTGCGGAGTTTCGGGAATCCAGCGGCGTTGGAAGGCTCGGTGTCGATGAGGATGGAGTAGAAGAAGTTGTTCTCCACACGATACTCGTTCAGGCCCGCGCCCGCAGCGCTGCGGATGTGGAAGATACCATTGTTGTCCTTGCTGGAGGAGTTGGTGGCCACCTTGTAGAATGTGTTGTTGCGGATTACCGCGGAGTTCATCTCATGGGCGGCGTCAGTGCGCACGAAGGTGCGGCAACTGTTGGCCACGGTGTTGTTCTCGAACACGAAGTTGTGGCTTGCGCCGGTGCGCATGTCGATGAAGTCGGCTCCCGCTGAGCTGTCGGTGATGAGGTTGCCCTTGAAGATGACGTACTGCACGTTCGACACGGCCTTTCCGGAGTTGTCGTAGAGGGCCTTGATGCCGTGGATGTTGCTGTCGTAGATAGCTACGGTGTCGGCAACGGGTGCTGCAGTGGTCTTGTCTTCGATGAGCAGCGAGGCACCGCTTCCAACGAAGTCGAGGTTACGGAACACTACGCTTCCGTCTATCTCTCCGCTGAGGGTGATGCTGGCGGTGATGGCGGTCTTCTTGTCGCCGGAGGTCTGTCCGCTCAGGTGCAGAGGAGCGACGAGCGTGAGAGGATCGGCGAGCACATAAGGAGTATCGCTGTACTTCAGGGTAATGAAGTCCTTACCTGCGGCGATGGCTGCGAGGAGGTCATCCACACTGGCCACGATGAACTCGGTGCTTTCTTCGCCGCCGCCCTTAGGCAGCACTGCGAATGCGGCTATACCGGCTTCGGACTGGGTGTTGTAGATATCCTTGTCGGAAGGATTCGCGAACACGGAAACCTCATAGCTGCCGGCGTCGAGCATGCTGGTGGTCTTGCCTTCGATAGTGTATTCGAGGCCGTCCACAGCATAGGTCTTGCCGCTGAACACCACGGAATAGCTGGCTGCGTTGGTCACAGCTTCCCAGCTGATCTTGATGTCGGTGGCCTCGCCTGCGGTGAAGGATGAAGGAGTAGCCTTGGGTGAAGGTGCGGGCAGAGCCGTATTCACGAGGCTTACATCCTTCGACCAGGCAAGCTGGGCGACTGCGATCTCGCCGGAAGAATAGATGTAGACCCAGGATTCCTCGGTAATATCGCTGATGAGGATCTTCTGGGGTGCGGGAGCATCTGCCACAGGAGATACACCGCCCTTGACGATCAGGTCGCCTCCGGCAACGGGCCTGGTGGCCACGATGACGTGGGACGCTGCACTGCCGGCAGCACGTATTACCACGGAGCCGGGAGCATTTACCTTGAATGCAAGATATCCGTCGGAAGGAACCTTGTTACGGTCGGTGACGGTAGGAACGGTGAACTTCAGGGTTCCGTCCGCCGCTTCGATGGGGCAACTCTCGGATGCGGAGACGAGCAGGCCGTCGCGCACCATCTGTTTCTTGATGGTTCCGGAGAAGTCCCTGGCGTTGCCGAGATCCCATGTGTGGGCTTCGGTGATGACGCCCTGGGTCAGGTCTTCGGGCTCCTCGACATAAGGAGTCCACCACTTGGGAGCGCCGACTTCCTTGCCTGCGATCTCGCTGTCGGCCACTATGTTATAGTATCCGCCGGGGGCGTTGTAGCAAGGGTCTGTAGCCAGGATCGTACCGTTTGCCTGGGCCATGGTGAAGTTGTCGGTGAAGTATGTGAGTGCTCCGGCATCGTCCTTCGGCAGGTTGTAGAACCAGTTGTTGGACGCTGTGAGAGTCATTCCGGACGCGGGAGTATACTTGGCGTTCGAACTGGCCAGGACGGCCTTTCCGGTCATGTTCAGGAACAGGTTGTTCTTGAAGGAGAAGGATCCGGGAACGATCTGGAATCCGAATATGCCGGCGTTGTTGGTGTTGTCGACAAAGCTCAGGTTCTGGAGGGTGTTGTTCTCGAACACGAAAGCGTCGATCGTTCCGGCATCGATACGGATGAAGGTACGCATGCCCTGCCAGATGGTGTTGCCCACGAAGGAGAGCTTTGCGATGGTGGTGGCGTTACGGATATCGAACACGTCGCCGCCGCCGGTTCCGTCGGAGTTGATGTCGTGGATGTCGCAGCTGTCGTAGGTCACTTCACCCAGCTTCATCGCCTTACCCCACTCGTAGATGAGGCCCTTGGAATAGTTGCAGATCACGCAGTTCTTGTAGGTGATGTTGCCTATATTCTTGTCGGCCACGGCGCCGCCGTTCTTGTTCTGGATGGCGAAACCGAATCCGGAAGGACTGGTGGCGGTGGGAGCACCGTTGAACTCGACTCCCTCGAAGTAAAGGTCGGAACCGTCCCAGGTGTCGGCGATGTGGAGTTCACCGGTGAGCACCGGCTTGGTGCCGTCGGCGGTCTCCTCACCCACGATGGTGACACCCTTGGAGAGGTCTATAGCCTCAATGTCATAGGGAGAGCCTGCCATCTTGAGGACGATCTGGGCATCCTCGGTAAGCACTGCGTTCTGCAGAGCTGCGAGGGTGGATACCTCGGTGAATCCGGTGACGTCGGGAGTGGTCCATGCATCCACCTGTCCGCGGCTGGCGGAGAGATAGAAGAGGGACACGGTATACTCCTTCGAGGCGGCGAGGCCGGTTATAGTTGCCGTCGCGGCAGCCTTGTCTTCTGCGGTCAAGTCGTACTTGGAGGTCTCCTCGGAGCCGGTCACCGCATATTCCACATGGGTGACGTCGCCGAAGTCGGCAACATCCTTCGACCATGCCAGCGATATGCTGTTAGCTGTGCGGGCGGTCACCTTGAGGTAGAGGTTATCCTTCACGGCGTAAGTCTTGATGGACTTGTCGTAAGCGGCGACCTTGGAGTCCTTCTTGCCGTCAGCAGTTGCCTGCACGGTGAACCAGTAAGTCTTGTCGGCCTCCAGCTTCTTCTGGTAAGGCACCTGTGAAGGGTCGAGGTTCTCGGTAAGATACTGGGCGGTCAGGTCCGCATCCGTATAAACGGTAAGGATGTAGTTGTCCACGCCCTTGGCCACGTCCCAGCTGAAGGTCACGACATCTCCGAGCGAGCTGTTGACCTTGGCGGACAGGTTGGTGGGCTCAAGGCAGCGGGAAAGCTTTATTTCGCTGATCTCCTCGAACTGATCGGTGGCACATGCGACTGCACCGAGCATGAGGATGGAAGCGACTGTGAATCTGATTATATTCTTGTATTTCATAACGCGTTCGGATTAGATGCTGTCGTAACCGTAATCGTTCTTGATGTGCCCCTGGCTGTTGGTCATGGTATCGTTGAAGATAGGCCAGAACATGTACTGCTCGGGGTTACGGTAGTAGATGCCTTCGATGCGGTTGGTGTAGAACCCGCTGCTCTTGGCATCGTCGAACTTGGTGACATACTCGGCAGATACCTCTGCTCCAGCAGGCGCTGCCTCGCCGGTCTTGAGGAAGTGGATGTCGATGGACTTCTCGTCGTCTGCGAAAGTGTAGTAGATGTCGCCGGTGAGCGTCGCATAGCTGCCGCTGAGGGCACGGAGGGCCTTCATGTCGGTAACAGCGTCGTCCAGCTTGGTCTTCAGCATGTTCCAGCGGATGAGATCGGCCTTGCGGAGGAACTCGCCACAGAACTCGAGGGCGCGCTCGTCCACGATGGCGTTGAACATCGCGGTCTTGTCGGCCAGGCCGTCCACATAGGTTTCGGCTTCGGCCTCATGGCCCTTGTATGCGCGCTTGCGAACCTCTTTCAGATAGGTCTTTGCAGCGGTGAGATCGTTCTGCTCGTTGGCTATTTCGGCAGCCATGAGGAGAATGTCGGAGTAACGCATCACAACGGGCTTGATGCCATCGTCGTTACCGCCGGTATAGGGCTGTGCGTCCATCCACTCGAAACG
Organism: Bacteroidales bacterium UBA4318; assembly: GCA_002393895.1. The sequence goes on along the minus strand of DGUE01000141.1, from coordinate 11,429 downwards.
GTATTTTCCGAAGTACCACTTGGCGATTCCGGCAGGCTCTATGGAATTGTCCTTGAGCCACTTGTAGTTGACGCAGGTGATGTCGCGGCGCTGGTCGTTCGCACCATACTTGAAGTACATGGTGGGAAGCGGGCCGGCATCTCCGCCACGGGTCACGCCGTTGGAGATGGATGCACCCTCGGAAGCGATTGCGAAGGTGAAGTTCCACCTGCCGCGGCCTGCTCCGAACGGAATCACGAACAGGGTCTCGTAGGATGTGCCTGCGGTGAGGTTATCCATATTGTTGACCTTGTACCAGTAGTTGCGGTAGTCGCTCTCGAGGGAGGCCTTGCCGATGGCATCCTGCAGGTATGTGAGTGCCTTGGGGTAGAGGACGTCCTTGGTGAGGGCGGGATCGCTGGAGAGGCGGATGGTGCCCAGGTCGCCGGTTCCGACCTTTCCGTCATCGGGACGGAGGGCGTAGCCGGATGCAAGGAGGGCGATCCTTGCATAGAGGCCTTCAGCGAACACCTTGTTCACGCGGTCGGTGGTAGCAGCTGCCTCAACGCCCGGATAGTAGAGGTTTGGAATAGCCTCTTCCAGGTCGGCGAGAATCTGCTTGAAGATGACATCGCGGCTCTCCTTGGCGGCATAGATGGTGCCGGAGGTGAGAGATTCGAAACGGGCGGGAACGTCTCCCCATGCCTTGATGAGGTCGTAGTAGATCATCGCACGGAGAGTCAGGGCCTCGCCGAGCAGATAGGCCATCTCGGGCCTGGTGGCGGGGCTGCCGTATTCGCGTATGCCCTCGATTACGAGGTTGGCGCGCTCGATTCCCATGTACATGAGAGGGAACGGACCGTTGGAAAGGTTGAGCTGGGAGTTGTTGGGCTCGCACTGGTAAGCTGCGATGTCGGACTTGCCGTCACCGGGCTTGTATGTGTTGTACCACTCGATATCGGTATTGAATCCGTACCAGGGAAGGAACCTTCCGCGATAGGAGTTGACCTCGCAGAACGCTTCGGTGATACCGAAGATCGTGCCTTCTGCCAGAGCGTAGTTGGAATAGACCGTGGCTGCATCGAACGCCGAAGGCGACGATGTCTCGAGCAGCTTGCTGCAGGAAGGTGCGGCCATCATGAGGCCCAGCACACAGACGATATATAAATGTATCTTTTTCATATTCCTTGTCCGTTTAGAAAGTTATGTTGAGACCTGCGACCCAGCCGATGGACTTGGGATATGCCGAATAGTCCACACCGGGAGTAAGCGGAGTGGCGCGGCGGGTATCGACCTCAGGATCGTATCCGGAGTAGTTGGTGAGGCAGAACAGGTTGGTTCCCGTAACGTAGACGCGTGCACGGCGGACATGATACTTCTCGGTGAGTTTCTCGGGAAGGGTGTATCCGACCGTGAGGCTCTGGAGGCGGAGGAATGATGCATCCTCTACCGCCCAGTCGGAGAAGACGGCGCTGCCGACCGCGGGGCTCCACATGGTCTTGCCCTTGTTGACGGCCTTAAGGGTGGCGGCGTCGGTAATGAGTTCGCCCGTGGTCCAGTCGATATTGGTCCAGCGCTTGTCCACATCCATGCTGTTAAGCAGGTTGCGGTTGTGGAACTTGCGGGAAGATGTGAACTCTATCTTGTTGGCGTTGTAGACCTCGTTGCCGATCATGTAGTTGAAGTTGGCGCTGAAGTCGAAGCCCTTGTAGTAACCGCTGAAGGAGAAGCCGCCGGTGAAGTCCGGGCTGGCGTTTCCGATGATGGTGCGGTCGGCTACGGTGACCTTGTTGTCGGCCGACTTGTCCACGTTCTTCAGCTTGATGGCACCGGGCATCAGGTAGCTTGCGCCGATGACGGCGGAATCATCCACCACACCTTCGTTGAGCACCCACTTGCTGCCGTTCCATGTGAAGTCGTCGGCTGTATAGAATCCGTCCACGACGTAGCCGTACATGTTGCCGAGGGGCTGACCCACCTGCACGATGTAGTCGTCACCGATTTCGGTGGATGCCCAGTAGGACTGGGCGGTGATGGAATTCAGGCCGCCGAGGTCGGTCACACGGTTGACGTTGTAGGCGATGTTGCCGGAGATATTGAGGGAGATATCCTTCTTCTGGATGATAGGCATGTTGAGGGTGAGCTCGATACCGCGGTTGCGGGTGGAACCGATGTTGCGGTACTGGCTGTCGTATCCGGAGCCCGTGATCGGGAAGTTGATGAGGAGGTCCTTGATGTCGTTCTGGTAAACCTCGAGGCTACCGGAAACGGCGCCGTTGGAGAGGCTGAAGTCCAGACCAAGGTTATGAGAATAAGTGGTTTCCCAGGTGAGGTCGGGATTGTTCATCACCTTGCCGGCCATCCAGTAGTTGGGGCTCTGGCTGAGCCATGTGGTGTTCACCGAGGAATACTGCTTTACGAGCAGGCCGGCAGGGATGTTGTTGTTACCCGCGGTACCGAAGCTGTAGCGGAGCTTGAGCTGGTCGATCCAGCCGCGGGTGGATTCCATCCAGTCTTCGTTGGAGATGGTCCAGGATGCGGCCGCGGACGGGAAGAATCCCCACTGGTGGCCGGGAGCGAACTTGGAGCTGCCGTCGGCGCGGAGCGTGGCACCGAGGGAATACTTATGCTTATAATCATAGTTCACGCGCCCGAAGAAGGAAAGCAGGCGGTCGTCCGGATTGTAGTAGTTGTTGGCAGATGACGGGGTGCCGGAAGAAAGGAAGTTCCAGGCCATCTCTGCACCGTAGAAGGTGGGGAGGCCGTCCACCATCATCTCAAGGGTGTTGCTCTTGGTGATAGTAAGTTCCTGTCCGAGGAGGGCGGTGAGGCTGTGGTCTTCGCTTCCGATCATATCCTTGAAATCGTAGTTCAGGGTATTCGTGTTGCGGTATTTGGTACGGAACGCCTCCTTATGCTGGTTGGAAGGAGTGTTCTTGATGGTGGAGTTGTTGGCCACATAATAGGTGGTCAGACCATAGAAGCGGTCGTCGGTCTGACGGTAATCCTCGTAACCGCCTTCGATCTTGAGGCGGAGGTTGTCGATTATATCCCAGTTGAGGGCGGCGTTGGTGTTCAGCGTCGCACGGATCCTGCGGGAATCGTTATCGGCCACGGAAAGGAGCGGCGGAGCGTTGTCGCCATAGTCCTGCTCCTCGTCCACGCCCTCGACCGTGTTGGCGAGAGGGATGGGAGAATAGGAAACGGCGTGCTTCAGACGTCCGTTGCCGGAGGTTGTGCCGGTATCCTTGATGCCATTCGCACCTGAGCCGCGCACGTTAACCTTGGAATAACGGACATTCACGTCGAGCGAGGTCTTCTTGGAAGTCTTGAAGTTGCCTTTGAAATTGAGGTTGTCGCGCCCGTAATTCGATCCGGCCATGATGGCATCGTCTCCCATGTGGGCGTAGCCAACGGTCCAGTTGTATCCCTCGCCGCTGCCGGATATCGAGAAGTCCGCACTGAAGGTGGAACCGGTGTTGCCGAACACGGCGTCCACCCAGTTGTTGCCCTTCAGCCCCTTGTAGAGGTCGATATCGTCGAATGTTCCGAAGAAGGGGATATAGTCGTTCTTGAGATTGTCGCGTATGGTTCCGAGTTCATACTGGAACTTCACGAAGTTCTCTACATCCATCGCCTGGATCGCGCCGGCGTTGGCCATCCTCTTGAGTCCGTAATAAGTGTTGAACTTGACGGAGATCTTCTGCCCGCGCTCTGCGCTCTTGGTGGTGACGATGATGACGCCGTTTGCACCGCGGCTACCATAGATGGCGGTGGAGAAAGCGTCCTTCAACACGTCGATGGAGGCGATTTCGGAGGAAGGGATGTCGTTGATCGATTCGACCGGGAAGCCGTCCACGATGTAAAGAGGACTGTTGTCCTGGGTGATGGAACCGCCGCCGCGGACGCGGATCTTCACGTCTGCGTCGGGATCACCTTCGGTCGTGACGACGGAGACACCCGCCATCTTACCGGAAAGCGCCTGGCTGACTGTAGTAACAGGCTGTTCGGTCAGTTTGTCGGATCCCACGGACGAGACAGCGCCAAGGAGGTCGCGACGCTTGACCGTCGCATAACCCACAACGACTACCTCGTCGAGGAATGTTTCATCCGCCTTGAGGACGATGTTGATTTCCGTCCTGCCGCCGATGGCGACCGTCTGATCTGCAAGACCGATGAAAGAGAAAACGAGATTGGCTGCATCTGCAGGCACCGTGAGCTGATAGTCTCCATCGAGCCCGGTGACCGTTCCGATGGTGGTGCCTTCAACGAAGACACCCGCTCCCATCAGCGGTTCGCCGTTCTCGTCCGACACGATACCCTTGATGGTCGTCTGCGCGGAAAGAGACAGTCCGGCACCAATGCAGAGAAGTACAGCAACGAGTTTCTTTGCTAAACTTTTCATTGGTTATTTGATTAAAATAGTAGTTACTAAATTAGTTACGGCGTCAAATATAAGAAGAAATAATTGATTTCCGTGCACGGGCACGAATATTTTTTCCATTATAGTTGAGTATATGTTCCGCCGGCGTTCTGAGAAGCTACGATTTCACGCACTATATAGTGTAGATACATTTCCAGATTGGTGTAGCGGCCGTGCTTGTCGATGCTCACGGTTTTGCCGTCCGCGGCGCTGTTCTTGTTCAGGCCGAAGGCATCTTCGAAGGCATCGCTCATGCCGTCCCCGTCGGTGTCGGCGAGCGCGGATTTCTGTTCTGCGGTGGCTGTATACTCCGGCCATCCGCCCACATCGGACTGCGTGTCGATGATTCCTTTTGTGCTACCTTTACTGCCTATATAGGTGTGAGTGCCGTTATTTGCCTCTTTCGCCACACGGGTATCGATGGCATCCCGGGCATAACTCGCGCCTGCATTGGCAACAACTGCGGCATACGCGTCCGCCGCGGACTGAATGCTAATGGACGAAGGATTGGAAGCATATGTGAAGGGCTCGTTCGACTTGATGGTAGATACCAAATCAGACTTCGTTGTGCCCGTCCAGTTATCGGATGTCATGGCGTTGTAGCCATGCATGGTATTGCCGGTCATGTAGAAGTGTCCGGGGACCACGGTACCCACATTCATCTCGGTCGTGCAGTTGCTGCATGAGGTCGTCGGATCCAGGAACCAGATCTTGCTTGTGCTTGTGGCCGGACCGGGACGATAATAGTTGTTTATGATATTGTATTTCCTGTAGGTATTGGTGGTGTTAGCACTCTCGCCTCCGTAGCATGTATTACCCATCCAGTTGTAAATCACGTTGTTTACGAGGCTCAGAGGGCCTTTTTGGGTGGAAACGTAATCGTGGTCCATGCGCGGATTGCGGCTGTCGTGATGCGCCAGGAGGTTGTGATGATAGCTCGCATTCTCACCTCCCCAGATGCCGCCGTAGCCGTGATTTCCTTTTCCGTGCACGGACACGCGAAGGCTCTCGGAGATTATGTTCCACTGGAAGGAGAAGTTCTGCATGCCATAGAATGAGGCGCATTCATCGGTGCACCAACTCACGGAACAGTGGTCGATTATGATGTTCTTGTACTTGTTGTCGTCGTGCGAAAGAATCTGCATCGCATCGTCCTCAACCTTCTTTTCGTCGCCCATACGACAGCGGATGAAGCGCACTATAACGTTGCTTGCGCTGATGCGGAAGGTGTAGTTCTTGAGGCAGATTCCATCTCCCGGAGCGGTCTGTCCAGCGATAGTCAGGTCGCCCTTGGACACGTTCAGGGTACTGTTTAGCTCAATGATGCCGGCAACATCAAACACTATGGTCAGAGGACGCGCTCCATTGGTGATGCCGTAGCGCAGGGATCCCTCGCCGCTGTCGTTGAGATTGGTCACATGATACACGTTACCACCGCGTCCGCCAGTGGTGTACATGCCACCGCCTTCCGCTCCGGGGAACGCCCTGGCCTTGCCGTCTTCCTCACAAGCGGGAATCTTCAGATCTTCGTAAGTCAAGGTCTCCACGGGAGGCTCGGGGCCGGGTCCCGGAGGATTGTCGGGTTTTTCTATCTTCGCCGCCACCGAAGCGCACCAGTCGGATGACCCTTCCTCATTGACGCTGCGTACGCGGAAACCGTAGTTAACGCCCTTGTCCACAGGAGAGACGGTTACGTTGCGTTTGGTCACGTTGCCGTTCAGCAGCACCGCGTTCGTCTCGCCCAGTAGCTGCCAGTCGTAGCTGAGGGCGCCTTCCATCGGATCCCACTGGAAGGTAAACGAATCGTCTCCAGTGCTGTGCAGTTTGAGCCCTGTGGGCACATCGGGCACCGAAGGCCCTGTGGGCGTCTTTTCTCCTCCGCAGGCAGCGATGCAGGCCGCCACTGCCAGGCAGCATATCCATTTCATACTATTCATATTCTGTTCTCGTAAAGGAGCGATGCCCAGATGAAGGGTCCTACGCCCTTCGGGTCATTTTCGCATTTCTTTTCGTTGATGTAATAGTCGTAGTCGCCGCGGCGGTTTTCCTTTCCGCCCAGGCCGGCCACTGCGCAGCACTCTGTGAGGGTGATGGTGCCGTCTTTTTCTTCCCGGATGAAGGTCTTGACCAGCTTGCGGTAGAGTCTGCGGGCATATCTGCCGTATTCGGGAGCGTATCCCTTTACTGCCGCCTTGAGATAGACGTAGGTGAACATGGCGGAGCAGGTGGACTCGATGTAGTTGCCCTCACGCCCGGGGCTGTCCAGCACCTGATACCACATACCGGTAGCGGGATCGTCGTATTCCTGGAGGCGGGAAAGAAGAGCGCGGAGGATGCCTATCATGCCTTCGCGGTCCGGATGATTCTCCGGCATCCAGTCCAGCACGTCCACAAGGGCCATCAGATACCAGCCCATCGCCCTGCCCCAGGCGTGGGCGGACTGGCCGGTGGCCGGATCTGCCCAGAACATGCTGCGGGTTTCATCCCAGGCGTGGCGCAGGAGGCCCGTGGCCGGGTCCATGCACTTGTCGTAAGCCACGGCGAACTGCTTTGCGATATCGCTGAAGTTCGCTTCCGCCGCTTCCTGGTCCAGATAGCGGGCGCTGTACTGCGCATAGAAAGGCTGGGCCATATAGAAACCGTCCAGCCACACCTGGTAAGGATATATCTTCTTGTGCCAGAAGGCTCCCGCTTCGGTGCGGGGCTGGGTTTTTACCTGCATGTAGATACTGTCAAGCGCTGCGCGGTATTTCTGTTTTCCGGTGAGGTCGTAGAGTTTGAACAGTGTGCGGCCGGGGCAGATGTGGTCGACGTTGTAATTGCTGCGCTTGTAGTTCGCACCTACCGAGCCATCCTCGCGGATTATCGCATCGTACCAGGTATCGACGTACTCAACATTATCACCCACATCCAGAAATGCCAACATTTCAAGGCCGGGCGTATAATTCCATTTGAGCTTGCCGGCCATGCCGTCAAGATCCGCCGCAGTCGGGCAGCGCCGCATCTCCGACTCCACCATCCTCTGCGACAGCGGCTGGCGATCACAGGCAAACAAAGCACTCAGCGCCGCAAATATCAAAACAAAGCGTCTCATTTATTGTCGAAAGGATTCCATTTGATGCCGTCCTGCTCCTGGAACATCACCTTCTCGAAGGAGTATTCCGCAGCCTGGCGGTCGCTTAGCTGCCGGCTCCACTTCACGCGTTCCTTTTTGGATGCGGCACCGGGGCCAAAGTTCTTGTACTCAGCATAATAGGAGTTCTTCTTGGTGTCCGGCTTGCCAGGCTTCTCCCAGTCGTGCCAGCCCTCGGCCAGAATGTGATTCCCAAGCTCGCACTCCAGGAAAACCGTCTTTGCATAAGCGCCCCAGGGGCGGCCGAGATAGCACTTGTCGATGCCGGGAGCGGCGGTCAGATTGCAGTTCTTAAACACGTAGCCATACTTCTGCCCGGGCAGGGTGGAAGCTGCCGTCACATAGCTGTTCTTCTTGCTGTGGATGGTGCAGTTTTCGAAGAAGGCAATCGAGGGGCCGAAGATGAAGTCGGTAGTGCCCTCTATGTAGCAGTCCAGGAAATAATTGCGCTTGATTCCCCCCTCCTTGCCATAACGGCCGTAGGTGTAGACAGTATCCTGGTTGCCTACCAGTCGGCAGCGGTGGAAGAAGAGGAAGTCCCCGTCGGTGAAGAGGGCCACGGCCTGGCCTATCTCCTTGCCCTCGCTGGCGCTGTTCTCTATCGTCAGATCCTCCATGGTCACATAGCTGGAGTGGATGTAGACGCTGGCGCTGCCGGAGGTCCCCATATTGAATCCCCCGAAGGCCCAGGGCTTGCGGGCGTACTTGTCGTAGGTGATGACTGTCTTTTCCGCGCCTTCGCCGCTGATGTGCAGGCGGAACTTGTTGTGAGGGATGGTTACCATCTCCTTATAGATACCTGCGCGTATGCGGATGCGCGTAACGCGCTCGTGCGAATAGTCGGGGCAGGCGTTGATGGCTTCCTGCACTGTCATATAATCCCCGTGGCCGTCGGAAGAAACCACTATGTCATAGCTGGTCAGATGCTCCGCTATTTCCGGCAGCTGCGCCTTGATTTTCTCGCACACCAGTTCCGTCACCTTCCTGGCTCCGCAGGCGACCGTGTGGGTGTTGTCGTTCTTGCCGGTGCTGATCATGAAGTAGGGTTTGGAGCCCTCGTCCCCGAGGCTCTCGAGCCAGTCGAGAGTGGAGCTGGTGATGTCCAGCAGAGGCACGTTCTCCTCTTCCGCGACCTGCTTCATCGCGGCGGGATAGTCGGTGTGGCAGTCGCGGTCCAGTTTGCCACCCTTGAACCAGCGACGGGCCACAGGAGTCAGCAGAACCGGCCTGGCGCCCTTTTCTTTGGCGGTCCTTACGAAGAAACGCAGGTTGTCCTGATAGGCCCCGAATGCCGGAGCATAGCGCGCGGGATCATCCTTCTTGGCATCGTTGTGGCCGAACTGGATGAACAGGTAATCCCCCGGCTGCAGGTTGGCTTCCACCTTGTCCCAAAGGCCCAGGTCCCTGAAGCTCTTGGTACTGCGCCCGTTCTGGGCATAGTTGATGACCTTCACTCCATCGTCCAGGAAGTTCTGGAACATCATTCCCCAGCCGCGTTCGGGCCCTGCCTTCGCAAGGTCCTTCTCCGCCATTGTGGAATCTCCGATGGTGTGGATCGTGAATGCGCTGCAAAGCAGCCAGATTGCCAGGATCAACCCGGCTTTACTATAATTCCTTACCATTTACAACTACGTTCTTGAATGTAACTTCCTTTGCATAATGCACTTCCGCGCCCTTTTCGGCAGAGAAGGTCGAATTCTCGAAGGAGATGCCGCTGACGGGGAGTTCGGGCAGGCCGTTGATGAAGATGGCCTGTTTTGCGCCGGAGCAGGTGATGTCCGAGAAGTGCACGTCCCGCATCTCGGGAGTGGTCTCGTCTACTTCGACAATGGGCTCGACTACGCCGTCAGCCATATCTGAAGCAGCAACTCCTGCATAATAGAGATTGAAGATAACCCCGTAGCTTACAATATCTTTCATGTAGATATGGTCGCACCAGATATCCTTCACGAGGCCGCCGCGGCCGCGGGTGCTCTTGAAGCGCAGGCCCACGTCCGTGCCGATGAAACGGCAGTTGCTCACTTTGATATTCTCCACCCCGCCGGACATCTCACTGCCGATCACGAACCCTCCGTGACCGTGATAGACGGTGCAGTCGGAGATGATGAGATTGCGGCACTTGCGTGCGTGACGGCGGCCGTCGGCATCCTTGCCGGACTTGATGCAGATGGCGTCATCCCCCACATCGAAAGAGGACCCGGTGAGGATAACGTTCTCGCAGGCGTCGATGTCGATACCGTCGCCATTGGCGGAGTAGTGCGGGTTGCGCACGGTTATATCTTTGATTGTCAGATCCTTGCACCAAAGCGGATGAAGGTTCCAGCAGGGGCTGTTCTGGAAGGTGCAGCCCTGGAGGAGGATGCGCTCGCAGTTCCGCAGGCTGATCATCACCGGGCGGAGGAAGGTCTTGATTTCCTGCTCGTCCAGCGAAGGATCCGGGTAGTTCAGGCTGCCTGCGGTAGCGCGTGCCTTGGCGTATCCCTCGTCCGGGAACCAGACCTTGCCGTCCTCGCTCACCAGGCCGCCACGCTTGAGGATTTCTTTCCACTGGTCGTCGGAAACCTTGCGACGCTTTACCTCGCGCCAGAATTCCCCGCTGCCGTCGATCACGCCGCCACCGGTGATGGCGATGTCGGTCGCGCCCTCGGCATGGATGGGGCTGAGGCACCTGCGGACGTCAAGCCCCTCGAAGTTGGTGTCGATGATGGGGTAAAGGTCCTGATCAGGATCGAACACTATGATGGCGTTCCTGTCGACGTTCAGTTCGATGTGGCTCTGCAACCCGATGGGGCCGGTGCGCCATATTCCGGCAGGCACAATCAATTTGCCACCGCCCTGCTCCGAGAGCTTGGCGATTGCATCGGCGAATGCCTGGGTGTTCAGAGTTTTGCCATCCGGCACTCCGCCGAAGTCGCAAAGGTTCACACTGCGCGAAGGAATGCGGGGAGCCTGAACCTCCGACATCTCGAAGGGAAGGCCTTTGTAAAATTTGTTTTCTGCCTTGCACGCACCCAGAAGGGCGATTGCGGCAAAGAGAAGCATCAGTTTGCGGGCTTTCATCGGTTATCAGTTAATGTCTCTATCTTGCAAAGATAGAAACATTTTCCGAAAAACCGTGCCCGTGCACGGAAATCTGTGAGGATAATGAGATTTATTTCAGGAACCGGTCGGCAAAAGCTATGTATCGCTCCCAGTCGTAAGGTGTAATGTCGTGCTTGCCCGGGCAGATGTGGCGCCCCAGGCGGTCTTCGGCACCAAACAAGGCATATACTTTGGCAGCTTCTTTCTGGGATAGTTCTTCCCCCGTAGGGTCCGCCCAAAGGTCCTCCGAGCAGCTCTGGACATAGAGCGGACGAGGCGCGATCAAGGCAAGGAGTTCATGCTGGTCTATAGGAAGAAGCTGCTCATTGTCGGCATATTTGTAGAAGTTGGGGCACCACCAGTGCGGGAAGCTGCTGCCTATCCTCCGGAGGGTCTCCCCGTAATGTCTGCGGGAGATGGCTGCTCCGCCGCATCCGGATGCATTGGAGATGACTAGCGCAAAGCGCTGGTCGGTGGCTCCTGCCCAGAGGGCGGTCTTGCCGAGGCGGGAATGGCCCAGGACGGCCACTTTATCCGCCGCCACGTCGGGATCCGTTTCCAGATAATCCAAGGCTCTGGAGAGCCCCCAGGCCCAGGCGGCGATGTTCCCCCAGGAATCACCCTGGCGCTGCTCGGGTCCATAATAGCCTATTACTCCGTTGCGAAAGCCGTCATCAAAGTCGGGATCGACGTCGTTATAGCAGAATGTCGCCACGGCGTATCCGTGGTCTATCGCGTATTCGAATGGCCAGCGGTAACTCTTGCTACCGCGGATAATGCCGTTTACTCCGCTACCGCCACGCACGGCCTCAC
>DGUE01000094.1 GCA_002393895.1 Bacteroidales bacterium UBA4318 | reverse complement strand
TGCCGCCGTAACGCTTCTTGTCGCCATCGCGGAGCTCCAGAGCTTCGTTCTCACCGGTGGATGCACCTGAAGGAACAGCTGCTACACCTTTGATACCAGATTCGAGGATAACCTCTACTTCGACTGTCGGATTTCCACGTGAATCGAGGATTTCGCGACCTGTAACTTGGATAATTCTCATAATTTTATACGAAATAGTTGATAATTTGCTTTAAATGCGCGGCAAATTTACTAAAATCCGTCATATTTATCAATTATTTATACATTTTCGGGGCATTTTTCTGCCCGCGAGGGAGTTTTCGGAACCAGTTGTTGCGCTAAGGTCGAAAATTAGTCAATTAGGAATCTTTTTTGTAACTTTGACGATTACGCGCCGGACGGGTGTTCCGGCAGTAAAAAAGAAAATATGTCAGCAGTTACAGGACACATTTCCCAGATAATCGGCCCGGTAGTGGACGTGCACTTCGACCTGAGCGAGAAGCAGGAGGCCGCCCTGCCGTCCATCCACGACGCCCTGAAGGTGCATAAGGCCGATGGCAAGACCCTTATAATAGAGGTACAGCAGCACATAGGCGAGGATACCGTCCGCTGCGTCGCCATGGACTCCACCGACGGCCTGCGCCGCGGGCTGGAGGTAGAAAGCACGGGCAGCCCCGTCACCATGCCCGCGGGCACCCAGATCCGCGGCCGAGTGATGAACGTCACCGGCGATACCATCGACGGCCTGGGTGAGCTCAGCCGCGAGGGAAGCCTCCCCATCCACCGCGAAGCCCCCAAGTTCGAGGAACTGACCACGAGCCAGGAAGTCCTGTTCACCGGCATCAAGGTCATCGACCTCCTCGAGCCCTACCTCAAGGGCGGAAAGATCGGCCTGTTCGGCGGCGCGGGAGTGGGAAAGACCGTGCTCATCAAGGAGCTTATCAACAACATCGCCAAGAAGCATAACGGATTCAGCGTATTCGCCGGAGTAGGTGAGCGCACCCGCGAGGGCAACGACCTCCTCCGGGAGATGATAGAATCCAAGGTCATAAAGTATGGCGAGGAGTTCGAAAAGGGGATGGAAGAAGGCAAGTGGGACCTTTCCAAGGTAGACCGCGAGCAGATGGCGCAGAGCCAGGTGGCGATGGTCTTCGGGCAGATGAACGAGCCCCCGGGAGCGCGTTCCAGCGTGGCCCTGAGCGGCCTGACCCTGGCAGAATCCTTCCGTGATTCCACCGATCCCGCCGCCCCGAAGGACATACTCTTCTTCATCGACAACATCTTCCGCTTCACCCAGGCCGGTTCCGAGGTCAGCGCCCTTCTCGGGCGTATGCCTTCCGCCGTGGGATATCAGCCTACGCTGGCCACCGAGATGGGCCAGATGCAGGAGCGCATCACTTCTACCAAGAACGGATCCATCACCTCCGTGCAGGCGGTCTACGTGCCGGCGGACGACCTGACCGACCCGGCGCCGGCAACCACCTTCAGTCATCTGGACGCGACCACGGTGCTGAGCCGAAAGATAGCCACCCTCGGCATCTACCCGGCAGTGGACCCGCTGGAATCCACCTCCCGCATCCTGGACCCGAACATCGTGGGCAGGGAGCATTACGAGACGGCCCAGCGCGTGAAGCAGATACTCCAGCGCTACAAGGAACTCCAGGATATCATCGCCATCCTCGGAATGGACGAGCTCTCGGACGAAGATAAACTCACCGTGGGCCGCGCCCGCCGCGTGCAGCGCTTCCTGAGCCAGCCCCTCCACGTGGCCGCCGCTTTCAACGGCTGCCCGGGCGTGATGGTTGATATAGAAGATACCATCAAGGGCTTCAAGGCCATCCTGGACGGCGAAGTGGACCATCTCCCCGAGCAGGCCTTCCTTAACGTGGGCACGCTGGAAGATGCCATCGCCAAGGGCGAAAAGATACTCGCACAGACGAAGTAAGACATGGAACTGCAGATCATCACTCCGAACGGATTCGAGAAGCATGAGGCCACGGCGGTGTTCCTCCCGGGTGCGGCAGGCGCCTTCGAGGTGCTGCACGCCCATGCGCCGCTTATCTCCACCCTAGTGGCGGGAGATATCCGCTGGCGTGATGCTTCCGGAGCGGAATCCATCCGCTCCATCGGCTCCGGTGCCGTGATGGTCGAAAACGATATTATAAAGGTGTGCGCGGAATGAAGAAGATTCTCGCCATAATAGTGATGTTGATGTCGTCAGCCCTTTGCAGGGCCGACGACCTGGACATCGGCGAAATCATCTTCGACCACGTGCTGGACAGCTACGAATGGCACATCACCGACTGGAAAGGCAAACCGGTGGCAATCCATCTGCCCGTAATCCTCTTCGACCACGGCCTCAAGACCTTCAACTCCCATAAAATCCTGGAAACTGGGTCGTACGGTAATTACCACATCGCTGCCAAAGGCGAGCCGCACGAAGGCAAGATAGTGCGTGCGGATGGCAGCAAACCCTTCGACATCAGCATCACCAAGAACGTTCTGCAGCTGATGATGAATGCCCTCTTGCTGCTGGTGGTGGTGCTTCTGAGCGCCCGCTGGTACCGCCGGCACGATGCCCTCAAGGAGCATCCGACCGGCATCGCGGCCCTGATGGAGCCGCTCATCATGATGGTGCACGATATGGCCAGGGAGAACATCGGCGAAGAAGACTACCGCCGCTACTCGCCCTTCCTGCTTACGGTGTTCCTCTTCATCCTCTTCAGCAATTTCATAGGCATACTGCCCTTCTTCCCGGGAGGCGCCAACCTCACCGGAAACATAGCCTGCACGATGGTGCTGGCGCTGTTCACCTTCTTCACGGTGAACCTCACGGGCACGAAGCATTACTATAAGGAGATATTCTCGCCGGATGTGCCCGGGGTTCTGAAGCCGCTGATGGCCGTGATAG
>DGUE01000124.1 GCA_002393895.1 Bacteroidales bacterium UBA4318 | reverse complement strand
CAGGAACGGGCCGGGGGAGAGGAAGTAGCTGCTGTCGGTTTCCACTATGGAAATGTCCGCAAGGGCTCCTTCCTCCAGGCGCCCGCTGTTCAAACGGAGAGCCTTGGCACCATTGATGGTGGCCATATCCAGAAGCTCCGGAAGTGGAAGTGCTTTCGGATCATTCCTCCAGGCCTTCTGGAACAGGGCGGAGGTCTTCATGGCCTCGAGTATGTCCAGATTGTTGGAGGATGCGCAGCCATCCGTGCCTATGCACACGTTCACGCCGGCATCGCGAAGTTCGTTGTAGAGGAACTTGTAGCCGGAAGCGAGCTTGGTGTTGGAATTGATGTTGTGGATGCAGTGGACGCCGTGCTTCGCGAGCAGTTCTATGTCGTTCTCGGTGAGCCAGAGGCAGTGGGCCGCCAGAAGGTTGGGCCCCAGAACACCTATCCTGTCGAGATACTCAACCGGAGTCAGCCCGCCGTGGGCCGCCTTGCAGTCCTGAACTTCCTTGAGGGTCTCGCAGAGATGGATGTGAAGGGGGATATTGTGCTTGCGGGCGAAGTCTGCGGCCCATATCATCATGGGCTCGCTCACGGAGTAAATGGCATGGAAAGCCAGTTCGTAGATGGCGCCCTCGTCTTTCCACTGGTCTTTTACTTCTTCATACTTGTGCTCGCACTGCTCCATCTGGCGTTTTGCCTCTTCCGGGTCTCCATGGTCGATTATGTCGTACCCTACAGCAGGGCGTATGCCCATCTCGGAAGCGGCTTTCTGGCATGCCTGAAAGAACCAGTACTGGTCGTTGAAGGTGGTAGTGCCTGTGCGTATCATCTCGATGCAGGCCACCTTGGCGCTCCAGTACACATAGTCGTAGTCGAATCCTGCTTCTATGTCCCAGATTCTCTTGATCCAGTCCTGGAAGACCATGTCTTCGCCGATTCCGCGCATCAGGGCCATTCCGGCATGGGTATGCATGTTGATGAAACCGGGCAGGGCAACCTTTCCGGTGCAGTCCATCACTTCCACGTCACCTGCCAGGTCCCAGTCAATGCATGAGCCTGCAGCTTGTATTTTCAATATACGGCTACCGCCGATGAGCACATCTTTGTTCTCATCGGCGATGCATATATTCTTCAGCAGAATGGAAGACATTAAAAGTATCCTTCCTGTTCGGGTTCCTGAGTCTCGGGCCTGACGGGGATTTCTCCGCCGAAGCAATTGTCGGTGATGTACTTGATGACCTCATCGAGCCCTTCCTTGAACTTTTCGAAATCTTCCTTATAGAGGAAAATTTTGTGCTTGTCGTAGGTGAAAGTGCCGTCGGGGTTGTTGCGCCTCTTGCTCTCGGTGATAGTCAGATAAAAGTCATTCTGCCCCTTCGTGCTCTTTACATCGAAGAAGTATGTACGTTTACCGGCTCTGACAGGCTTTGAGTAAACATCTTCTGCATTGCGATCCTGGAAATTAACCTGATCTCTGTCCTCTCTGTACATAATCTAAAGATTAAATGGTTGTTTATTTTTGCAAAATTAGAATTTTTTGAGGATTAGATGCTATATTTGCATATTATTTTTGTTTGAAAAAGATGCTTAACCGCAGAATCCTACGTATAAAGGCTTTCAAAGCCATATACAGTTTCACGGAAAACCGGTCTGTGTCCCTCAAGGACCTGGAGGCGCAGCTGGACCGTTCCCTCGAATCTACCAGGGACCTTTACCTTTTCCTACTCTGCTGCGTCGGCCCCCTCACAAGAGAGGCAAAAGCCCGTCTGGAAGCAGCTCAGAGCAAGTTCAACCCAACTGAAGAAGAACGTCACCCCAATTTCAAGTTCGCGCAGAACCTGATTGTTGCAAAACTTGAGGAGGACCCTGACTTCGTCAAGATAACCCAGAAGAAGAAACTGGACTGGGGCCAGTATGACGTGCTCCTGCGCCATCTTTACGATTCCATTCGCACGAAGGATTATTATAAGGATTACCTCGCATCCGGAGCGAACACTCTGAAGGAGGATGCAGAACTCTGGATAAAGATCTTCGAAGAAGAATTCGTGGAGAGTGAGGAGCTTGAACGCATACTCGAAGACCTATCCATCTGGTGGAACGACGACCTGGCCTATGCGCTCACATGGTGCTGCCGGGCGATGGAGTCCATCGGGAAGGGGCGGCCCTGGAACCTGCCGCCGCTCTTCATGAGCGATATGGATGAGACTCACTCCAAGGAGAGCGACAAGGCTTTCGTAGTCAAGCTTCTCCGCACCGCATACAGCGGTTACGACAGGTATGTGTCCATGATTTCCGAAGTTACTCCCAAATGGGATCTCAACCGTATCTGCTCTACAGACCTGTCCCTGATAGTCTGCGGCATTGCCGAATCCGAGGCATTCCCCGGGATTGCTCCCAAGGTGACAATCAACGAATTCGTTGAGATTTCCAAGTTCTACAGCACTCCGGAAAGCCGCGCATTCGTGAATGGTATACTCGATAAACTGATAAACAAATAAATATTATGAATCTCCTCAGCATTATTCTTCAGGCCGGTGGCCAGCAGCCCGCAGGTGGCGGTGCAAGTTTCTGGATTATGATCCTGCTGCTCTTCGCAGTAATGTGGTTCTTTATGATCCGCCCCCAGCGCAAGCAGCAGAAAGAACTTGAGAAATTCCGCAACGAGCTCAAGAAGGGCGACAAGGTTGTGACCGCAGGCGGCATCTATGGCACCGTGGCCGAAATCCAGGAGCGCAGCGTCCTCATCAAGGTTGACGGGGAAGTAAAGCTTCGCGTGGACAAGAATTCCATAGTCCGCGACTACTCCACCGACGCCCAGGCAGCCAACGACCAGGCCCAGCAGAAATAGCATACGGTGAAGAACTGGCAGTATTTCCTGGGCTGCCTTGCCCTATCGGCCAGCATCTGGCTGATCCACAATCTGTCTCACATGCAGACGGATGTGGTCAGCGTGTCGCTGATTGCCGAGAGCAACATTCCGGGAAGAGCTGCCCGTTCCAGCGATGCTGTTTCCATGACCGCCCGTTGCAAGACATCGGGTTTTCGCCTTCTTTACCTGGGGCGAAAGAGCAAGCCTATCTCCGTGCGTTTCGATCCGGACGACCTGCTTCACGAGGATGGAGATTATTTCAGCATCAGCTCCGCCCAGATGTATCGTTATGTGAACGACATCTTTGGGCCCGGAGCCGGTGTGGAGTCTTTTCTCTTCGACAAGTTGCGCTTCCGCTTCATCCGCGAGCTGAACAAAAAGGTGCCCGTGCGTGTGGTGAGCACTCTGGGATTCCGCCCTCAGTATATGCAGAGCGGGGAATTCCGTGTGCAGCCGGACTCCGTGCTGGCATATGGCCCGGCAGACCTGCTCTCCAATATCGAATCCGTGAATACCGTTTCTATCGTGCGCAGCGATGTTAAGGGAAGCCTTCATGGCGAAATTGCCCTGGATGCCCCGGAAGGTATACGCCTGTCGGATAATACGGTCTCCTGGGCAGTGGAAGTGAGCAGATACGTTGAGTTGGAGGCAGAATTGCCGGTTATCGGGCGCAATGTGCCTGCCGGTTCCGTTTTTTCCATCTATCCCAGTAAGGCCAGAGTGGTGTTCCGCTGCGTATTTCCTGTCATATCCGACCCTTCATCCACGGCAGTGTGTTATGTGGATTACAAGGAATTTGCCGGATCCCTGACCGGGCGATGCATTATCCACTGCGACAATCTTCCGGGCGGAGTAATCAGCTGGTCGGCCCAGCCTGAGGTCGCAGAGTGCGTGGAGAAGCTATGAAGACGGTTCTTGTGACAGGTGGCATCGCATCCGGAAAGTCCGAACTGTGCCGCTATCTTTCCTCCAAAGGTTTTGCCGTTTACGACAGTGACTCCCGCACAAAGGCCCTGTATGACTCTGTCCCTGGCCTCAAAGAAAGGGTGGAAGATGCTTTGGGAGTGCCTTTCAGTGAAATAGGTATCATCTTCTCCGATGATGCCAGGCGTGAGAAACTGGAAGCTGTGGTTTACCCCGAGGTGCTCAAGGATTTTCTTGAGTGGAAGTCTTCCCAGGCCGGAAGGGCAGTGTTCTTTGAATCGGCTGTAGCGGCGTCCAAACCTGTATTTGACGGCCAGTGGGACGAGATATGGCTGGTCCGGGCCCCACTTGAAGCCCGACTGGAGAGAAACCCCAAGACGGCTGGGCGCCTTAGTTCTCAGACAGAGCTTGATGCGACCCAGGCAGATGTTGTTATCGATAATGATTCCTCACTTGAGGAACTGCATAAAAAAGTAGATAAATTGATTAATGATATGAAAACAGATCTTTCTAAAATCCTTTCCGTGTCCGGAAAACACGGGCTTTACAAATTCCTTGCTCTTTCCAGGACGAATTCCGCTATCGCCGAAGCTCTTTGCGATGGCCACCGCACGGTGTTCGATCCTCATAGCCGCATTACAACCCTCTCAGACATAGCTATTTATACCGACGAGGGAGAATTTAAGCTCAAGGATGTTTTCCTTTCCATCAACAAAGCACTTGAGGGAAAGGATGCTCCTACTTCCAAGTCCCCTGAGGCTGAAATCAAGGCCCTTTTCGACAAGGCTGTTCCCAATTACGACCCGGACCGCTTCTACTTCTCCCACATGAAGAAGATTCTGGACTGGTACAACGAACTGGTGAAATACGCCTCCCTCGATTTCGTGGAAGAGGAAGAGCCCGAAGAGAATGCCTAGTCTTAAGGTAATAACCCTAGGCTGTTCGAAGAATACAGTTGACACGGAGCATCTGCTGGCTCAATTGCCATCAGATGCTTATACCATTTTCCCCGAGGATTATGCGGGGCATCTGGACTATGTGCTGGTCAACACCTGTGGATTTATAGGAGACGCAAAGCAGGAAAGCATCGACATGGTGCTCTCCGAAGCCGGCCGAAAGAAGAGGGGAGAGATAGGGAAGTTGTACGTATTCGGCTGTCTTTCACAACGTTATGCGGATGATCTTCCGAGCCTTATCCCGGAAGTGGATGGGTGGTTCGGCGCCAGGGATCTGGCTCCCGTTGTCCGTGCCTTAGGGGCGATTCCCCGGCATGAGCTCAGGAACTCCAGGCGCTTCGAATCGGATGGCCGTGCCTATGCATACCTGAAGATTTCCGAAGGCTGCGACCGCCGCTGTTCTTATTGCGCCATTCCTTTCATCCGCGGAGCGCACCGTTCAGTGCCGATTGAAGATGTTGTGGAAGAGGCCCGTGGGCTCTCTGCGAGGGGCGTAAAGGAGCTTATCCTTATCGCCCAGGACACCACTTACTACGGTCTGGACCTATATGGAAGGCGTGCCCTGGCGGAGCTTTTGCGGGAGTTGTCGAAAGTGGATGGAATAGAGTGGATACGTCTGCATTATTCATATCCTGAAGGCTTTCCGGAGGATGTGCTGAAGGAAATGGCGGTAAACCCCAAGATCTGCAAGTATCTGGATATCCCGCTGCAGCACATTTCCGACAAGGTGCTCCATAACATGCACAGGGGAGTTACCGGCGCATGGACCCGTGATCTCATCCGCCGCCTCCGTGAGGAAATCCCCGGGGTAGTGTTGCGAACTACCGTGATTGTCGGTCATCCGGGGGAAGGCCCTGAAGAGTTTGAAGAATTGCTGCAGTTTGCCCGCGAAGCCCGTTTCGAGCGTCTGGGAGCCTTCAGGTATTCTGAAGAAGAAGGCACCTGGGGCGCCATGAATCTTAAGGATGATGTGGGTGAAGAAGAAAAGCAGCGCCGCTACGATGCCCTGATGAGCCTGCAGGAAGGGATTTCCGCAGAATTCAATGCATCCCGGGTCGGAAGCATAGTGCGTGTGCTTGCGGATGATGTAGTCAATGGAAAGCTTGTTTGCCGTTCGCAGTACGAGAGCCCGGAAGTGGATGGGGAGATAATAGTCAGCGTGCCCGAAGGAGCCGATCCATATTCTTATGTCGGGCATTTCCTCGACGTCCGCATCGACGGCGCAGAGGATTACGATTTATTTGCTACCTTTGCATGATTGAAAAGGTGGGACGATCCGTCGCCCGCAAGGGAGGAAAGTCCGGACAGGAAAGGGCACCCCGCTGCGGAAAGCGCAGGAGGGAGTAATCTTTCGGAGGCCGTAACAGAGAATGACTGCCAGAAATGGCGATGGTGAAAACGCGAGGTAAGAGCTCACGACGTGCTGTGGCGACACCGCACGGGTACGGCACCGGGGCCTGCAAAACCAAATATACCGGCAGATGAGGGCTGCCCGCCCGATGCCGGGGGGTAGGTTGCGAAGATAAATGACGGATTTAAAAACAGAAACCGGCTTACGGCCCCGCCTTTTTATTTTATAATGATGAAGAACGCCAGATGGATATCGATTCTTATGCTGCTTGTCGCCCTCTCCTGCAAGGCAGGAGGGCCTAAGCGCTATAAGATAGAAGTAGTCAAGGAATATGCCCACGACACGGGGGCATACACCCAGGGGCTCTTCTTTCATGATGGGCAGCTTTACGAAAGCACCGGGCAGTATGGTGAATCCACCATGAGGAAAGTGGACCTCCAGACCGGCAATGCGTCTAAAAAGCTGTCTTTCTCCCGAAAGTATTTCGCGGAAGGGTCCGTTGCCTTGGGAGACAATCTTTATATTCTCACATGGGTTAACAAGGTTGCGTTCATCTACGATGTGAATACCCTTGAGTATAAGCAGACCTATTCCTATCCCCGTGAGGGCTGGGGGCTTACCACAGACGGGAAGCAGCTGATCGCATCGGATGGCACATCCCGCCTTTTTTTCCTCTCTGCCGATTTCAAGCTCCAGAAGAGCATCACCGTCAAGCTTAACGGCCGTCCGGTCCGTTATCTGAATGAGCTGGAGTGGATAGACGGTCGTATCTGGGCGAATGTCTACACTACAGACATGATAGTCGTAATCAACCCTTCCAGCGGGGAAGTGGAAGCAACCGTGGATTGCGGAGGCCTGCTCCCGGACAAGCTGCGCAAGCCCGATACCGATGTTCTGAACGGTATTGCTGTTGATGACAAGGGCAGGATTTACCTTACAGGCAAGAACTGGCCCCGACTTTATGAGGTCCGGCTGGTCCCCGTAAAGAAATAATTGCTATCTTTGCACCACGCGGGGGTACTCCAATACATGGAGTTGAGATTATACCCATTGAACCTGATGCAGCTAATACTGCCGAAGGGAAGCATAATCTTCATCAGCCCCTTGCATTAATTGTTATAATTATGCGAGGTTTTTTTATTTCTGCAGCAGTTCTTTGCTGCATCTGCCTGGGTGCAAACGCACAGCAAAGTGAAAAGTCGGAACAGTTGGACAGCGTAGTGGTGACGGTGTCGCGTGCGGGACGCAATACTCCTGTCACCTACACTACGGTTCAAAGGGAAGAACTCCGGGGGGCGGCGCCTTCCAAATCCCTCCCCATGATTCTTGGCCTGCAGCCGTCAGTCGTCAGCACTAATGAAGGCGGCACCGGGCTCGGGTACTCAAAGCTGACAGTCCGCGGCTCCAAAGGGTCGCAGATCAATGTCACTCTTAATGGCATTACTCTCAATGACAGTGAGTCGCAGGAGGTGTTCTGGGTGAATATCCCGGCGCTTAGCAGCATTCTGGGGAGCGTGCAGTTGCAGCGTGGCCTGGGAACATCCGCCAATGGTGCCGGGGCATTCGGTGCCAGCATAAACATGAGCACTGCATATGTGTCGCCAAAGCCGTATTCCACTCTTGAACTTGGTGGCGGTTCCTTTAATACCGGAACCCTCTCCGTCGTTGCCGGAAGCGGTTTTGTGAGTAATGGTTTCTATGCCAACATCGCCTTTTCTGCAGGGAATACCGGTGGCTATATCCGTAATGCCTGGGCCGATGTGTATTCACTCATGGGAGTGGCTGGCTGGATGCATGGAAACAATTCCGTCAAGTTCACCCTCCTCCATGGGAAACAGCATACCGGCATTACCTGGGAGGGGATTCCCGCATCCAAAATGGCCGAGGACCGGACTTACAACCCTGCCGGGAAGTATAAAGATGCCGACGGAAATGTATGCTACTATGATAATGAGTCGGACAATTACATCCAGACCCATTATCAACTCAACTATACCCATCAGTTCGAAGGCGGGCTGTTCTGGAGCACAACTCTCAATTATACCAAGGGTGATGGGTATTATGAGCAGTACAAAGCGGACAAGAAATTCAGCAAGTATGGGATAGATGCTTCCGGAAAAGCTGATTTCGTGACTCAAAAGCTGATGGATAACGGCTATGCGGTTCTGAATACCACTCTGAAATACAAGTCCGACCGGGTGAATGCGGCAGGAGGTCTCTATCTTGCTGACTACCTTGGTAATCATTTTGGAAAGGTGCTGTGGGAAAGCGTGAACGGGGACCGCGATTTCGAATGGTACCGGAACGATAGCCGCAAGCGTGAGATTACGGCCTTCCTGCGCGGAGAGTATGCTATGGCTTCCTGGCTCACCGGATATGCAGAGCTCCAGTACCGCCTGGTGACATTGAAAATGAAAGGGTTGGACGATGAGTTCTCGGATCTTGCTTATGATACTGCCTGGAACTTCCTTAACCCCCGTGCCGGTCTCACCGGCAGATGGGGTGCCCACAAAGCGTACATGTCCTTTGCCATAGGGCACCGGGAGCCGGGACGCAGCGATCTCAAGGAGCAGATTGAGTCGGTGAACGCCCTGCATGCAGCCGGCCAGGACGCTGAGGTGACACTTAGACCGGAGCGCATGTATGATACGGAAGTCGGCTATGAACTCAGCCTGCCTGCCTTAACCGCTTGCTTGAACCTGTATTCGATGGAATACAAGGACATGCTTCTGGAAACCGGCAAACTCAGCAGCAGCGGTTATGCTATCAAAGAGAATGTCGACCGCAGCTGGCGGAGGGGAGTGGAGCTCAGTGCATCCTGGAGGCCTGCGAAGTGGATGTCCCTCGTCGGGAATCTGACCCTGAGCACGAACAAGATCAAAGATTACAGCTATTACGAGGATACCAATGACGACCAGACCAATTGGAAGTTCATTGGAAAGACAAAGGTGGACTGCGGCACCGTCACGATGCTGATGTCCCCTTCATGCACCGGGATGGCCGGTGTGTCATTCAAACCGTTCAGCAGCCGCGATTTCACTCTTGGACTCACGTGCAAGTATGTTGGCAGGCAATACTGGGATAACACCCAGAATGACGATCTTTGCATCCCTGCATACTATGTGATGGACTGCAATGCCGAGTATGGCATGAACCTGTGGAAAGGCAGGATGACGATTGGTGCCTACTGCAACAACCTGCTCAACAGGGATTATTATGCCGATGCCTGGGTGTACAGGGCTCTCTTTGCAGATGGCTCGCCCGAGTACATTGAGGAAGGGCTCTTCCCCCAGGCTCTCCGCAACTTCAGTGTAAAGCTTCGCCTGGAGTTCTAGCCGGTATGCACATATATACGACCAAGACCCGCTGTCGCAGCGGGTCTTGACGGTTAGTTAGTAGTGTATTACCTTTATAAGAAGGTTAATTATTGTTGGTTAGAAGTTGTTGTTTCTAAATCACGCTGCAAATATAAGCCAAGTTTTTTATTCTGCAAGCAAAAAATGCAAATTATTTATTAAAAAGTTATCAACATTTTAAAATATTTTAATAACTATTCATCCAGTAGGCCTGGACGCAGGGCTCTGGTGCGCTCCAGGGCCTGTTCATCCTGCCAGGCGCGTATCAATTTGGGATTGCCGCTGAGCAGCACATCGGGCACTTTCCAGCCGTTGAACTCTGCAGGCCTGGTATAGACGGGAGGGGAGACCAGGCCATCCTGAAAACTGTCGCTTAGAGCAGAGGTCTCGTCGGTCAGCGCTCCGGGGATGAGACGCACTATTGAATCCGCAAGCAGCGCGGCAGGAATCTCTCCTCCGCTCACGACATAGTCACCCACTGAAATCTCCCGGGTGATGAGATGCTCGCGAATACGGTGGTCTATGCCTTTGTAGTGCCCGCAGAGGATTATGATGTTCTCCTTCAGGGACAGTTCATTGGAGATGCCCTGGTTCAGGATCTCGCCGTCCGGCGACATGTAGATCACCTCGTCGTATTCGCGCTCGGCGCGAAGCTCTTCTATCATCCTGTAGACAGGTTCTACCATCAGCACCATGCCGGCATCTCCGCCATAGGAATAGTCGTCTATATTCTTGCGCGGACCCAGACCGTATTTACGCAGGTTGTGCACATGGATTTCCACCAGTCCTTTTTTGATTGCGCGGCCCACAATCGAGTGACTCAGAGGGCTTTCCAGCAGCTCGGGCACAGCGCTTATGATGTCGATTCTCATAGATTGTCCATTATTTTCGCAAAGTTACCAAAAATCATTATATTTGTAAGCTATTAATATATTTAACTCTCTACTATGAGCGAAGAAATCAAAAACCCCGAAGTTCTGGAAGAACAGCCCGTGGTTGCGCCGGAGGCCGCAGAAGAGGTCAATCTGGCCGATAAAACCCTGTCCGAACTCTCGGATGTATTCAAAAGCCTGATGGAAAGCGCCGACCGCATGAGCCGGAGCAAAGAAGCTGAATCCATCAAGTCTGCATTCTACAAACTCCTTGGCAAACTCAAGAGCGAAGCCGGTGAAGCGGCAGATGCATTCGTCGAAGTCGAAGAGAACTTCAAAGGCATCTATGCCGACTACAAGCGTGAAAGGGCTGAGTACAATAAGGAGCAGGATGCACTGAAAGAAGAAAATCTGGAAAAGAAAAAAGCTATTATCGAGGAGCTCAAGCAGCTTGTGGACGCCCAGGAAGATGTGAGCGCATCTTTCCCCGCTTTCCGTGAAATCCAGGACAAGTGGCGTGCTGTGGGTCCCGTGCCTGCAACAGCCTTCCGCGATATAAACAGCACATATCAGTTCAATGTAGAGCGTTTCTACGACAAGGTCAAGATCAACCGCGAGCTTCGGGATCTGGACTTCCAGAAGAATATGGAAGTAAAGGAGAAGTTCTGCGAAGCGGCCGAAAAGCTTGCTGAGAACGAGAATATAGTTAGTGCGTTCAACGAGCTTCAGAAGCTGCATGAGCAGTGGAAGGAGTTCGGCCCTGTCGCCAAAGAGTTCCGTGAGAGCATCTGGTCCCGTTTCCAGGCTGCCACAGCCGTGATCAACAAGCGTTATCAGGCTCATTTCGAAGAGCTTAAAGGCAAGCAGAAAGAAAACCTGGCTGCAAAGGAAGCTCTTTGCGAAAAGGTGGAAGAAATTGCTGCCCGCGAGGTCAGGAGTTCCGATGAGTGGAACGCTTTCGCTAAAGAAATCGAGGCCATTCAGGCTGAATGGCGCAAGATTGGTTTTGCAACCAAGAAAGATAACCAGAAGATATACGACCGTTTCCGCGCCGCGTGCGATTCTTTCTATGGCCGCAAGCGCGAATACTATTCCAAGTATCGCGGTGAGATGGAGGCCAATGTTGAAAAGAAACTCGGAATCATCAAATTGGCCGAAGAGCTGAAGAGCAGCACCGAGTGGAAGAAGACCACCGAGAAGTTCATTGAGCTCCAGAAGCAGTGGAAGGAAATTGGTGCAGTTCCCCGCAAGAAGAGTGAACAGCTTTGGAAGCAGTTCCGTGCCGCTTGCGACGAGTTCTTTGCAGAGCGCGACAAGAATGGCGGATCCGAGAATAACTTCTTTGCCAACCTGAAGGCCAAGAAGAAGATTATCGAGGACATCAAGGCATATGTGCCCGTGGAAGATGCAGAGGCCAACCAGGCTGCTGCCAAGAAGTTTGCCGATGAATTCCAGGCTATCGGATTCGTTCCCTTCAAGGAGAAAGAGAGTATCCAGTCCGCATACCGCGAGGCTATGCAGGAAAAGTTCCCCAGAGCATCCAAGGCCCGTGGAGAGCGTAGCGCCAAGGACGGTCTCATCCAGCAGTACAAGTCCCTGCAGCAGGAAATCGAGACCTTCGAGAACAACATCGGCTTCTTTGCAGCATCCAAGAATTCCGAGGCCCTGATCAAGCAGATGCAGACTAAGATCAACAAGGCCAAGGAAGAGTTGCACAAGCTTGAAGAGAAAATCCGCAAGGAAGAGGAGGGTGAATAATAATGGATAAGAATTCAGTAACTGGTTTTATTCTCATTGCCGTCATTTTATTCGGCTTCACTTTTTATCAGTCCAGACAAGCCCGCAAGGCGGCTGCCCTTCAGGCACAACAGGATTCAATAGCCCTCGCCCAGCGCATTGCAGCGGGGGATACGGTTATTACCGTTGTGCCGGCAAGCCCTGATGCTTCCATAGGTGAATCTTCTGCGGCCCCTGCCTTATCGGGCGAAGCTAAAGAGCCCATCTACAAAGATGCAGCCCTTGAAGCGGCCCACAACGCCGAAGCATCCCTGGTGACTCTGGAGAATGACAAGATTGCCCTCACTCTCACGACCAAAGGCGCCCAGCCTTACGGAGTGCTCGTGAAGGACTATTTCAACTATGACAGCACGGCACTGTATATCTTTAAGGACGGTGCTGCGTCGTATTCCGTAAGTGTCTACACCGGAGAGTTCATCCAGACCAAGGACTTCAACTTCCAGATTGCCGCTCAGAGCGACAGTTCCGTTGTTTTCCGTCTTCCGTTTTCGGATGGCGGCTACATCGAGCAGAGCTATTCCCTCAAGGCCGGGTCCTACATGGTGGATAACACCCTGTCATTCATCGGGATGAACAGTATTCCCCGCAATGTCTCGTCTGTCGACATAGACTACTCGATGATCATCCCCCGTATGGAGAAAGGCTACAAGAACGAGGCTCAGTACTCCAAGCTTGATTTCTACCAGGAAGGGGACAAGAAGCCTACGGAGATCGGCCGCAGCCGTAACGGCAACAAGCGCGTAGATTCCAAGGTCAGCTGGTTTGCTTTCCAGCAGCAGTTCTTCTCTGCCATCTTCCGTGCGAAGAATCAGTTTGCCTCCGGAGCCTTCGACATTTCTTTCTTCCCTCAGGAAGATGAATCCCACAACCTTATGGCCTGCACGGCCAGGATGCGTGCGGATTATCGCCCGGGGCAGGATAATGTCATCCCCTTCGAAATGTACCTGGGGCCCAATCATTACAAGACCCTGCGTGAATACGGGCAGAAATACGAGAAGGTTATCCCTCTGGGCGGCTCGCTTGTGGGCTGGTTCACAAAGTACGTCATCATCCCTCTGTTCGACTTCTTCCATCGCTTCATCTCCAATTTCGGCCTGATCATTCTCCTGATGACTATCGTGATCAAGCTTGTGGTGCTCCCGCTTACCTACAAGTCTTACGCGTCATCTGCCATCATGGCTATCCTCAAGCCGGAAATCGAAAAGATAAATGCCAAGTATCCCAAGCAGGAAGATGCGATGAAGAAGCAGCAGGCCACCATGGCCCTGTATAACAAGGCCGGAGCAAATCCTATGGGAGGATGTCTGCCCATGCTGCTCACCTTCCCTATACTCTGGGCTATGTTCCGCTTCTTCCCTGCATCCATCGAGCTGCGTCAGCAGCCCTTCCTCTGGGCACACGACCTTTCGACCTACGATGCAATCGTGGAGTTCGGGCACAGGGTGCCGCTGATAGGTGATCACCTCTCTCTCTTCGCCCTGCTGATGGCCGTTACCATGTGGATTTACAGCAAGATGACCATGAGCGGACAGGCAACCGCGAATGATCCCAATGCGCAGAGCATGCAGTTCATGAGCAAGTGGATGATGCCAATCATGATGTTCTTCATCTGCAACAGCCTGTCTGCGGCCCTCAGCTATTACTACCTGCTCTCACAGC
The DNA here is from genome assembly GCA_002393895.1 of Bacteroidales bacterium UBA4318. The sequence goes on along the minus strand of DGUE01000124.1, from coordinate 921 downwards.
TGATCAGCATGCTGGAGATCTGGGTAATCCGCAAATTCGCCGTGAAACCCGAAAAGGTTTATGCGAGGATGGCCGCCGCTGAGAATAAACCTGTGAAGAAAAGCAAGTGGCAGCAGAGGCTTGAGGAAGCACAGCGTATGCAGGAACAGCAAATGCGTCAACAAAGAAATAAGCGATGATTGCTTACAATCTGGAAACGATAATCGAGAAACTGCCATCAGGGGTAAAACTGGTGGCAGTTTCCAAATTCCATCCTTTCGAGGCCATTCTGGAAGCCTATAACGAGGGCCAGAGGGCTTTTGGGGAGAATCGTCCGCAGGAGTTCGCCGCCAAGGCCGTGCAACTCCCGCCGGATATCGAGTGGCATTTCATAGGGCATCTGCAGACCAATAAGCTGAAACTCGTGCTGCCCTATGCCTATCTGGTGGAATCTATCGACACACTGCACCTGCTGGAGGCAGTGAACGCGTGGGGGGAAAAGAATGGCAAAGTAATAAACGTGCTGCTGGAAGTGCATATCGGCGCCGAGGAGACCAAGCAGGGTTTCACTCCATCCGAAGTGAAAGCTGTGCTGCAGATGGCAAATGAGTTCCCGTACGTGCGTTTCCGCGGGCTGATGGGAATGGCATCTCACACCGATGATGAAGAGGCCATAGCGGCCGATTTTGCCAGGATCAAGGCCCTCTTCGACGAATGCCGGGAACGCTTTCCCGAGTTGGAAGGATTTGACCAGCTGTCGATTGGCATGTCGGATGACTGGCCTATAGCAGTGCGTTATGGCAGCACGGAAGTCCGGATAGGGACTGCAATATTTGGAAATAGAGAATACTGATCATATGAAGACATCCCGTTTAGTATCGATGGCTTGCCTTTTGTCCGCCCTTGTCTCCTGCAAGACGGGTGTAAAGCCTGCGATTCCTG
>DGUE01000166.1 GCA_002393895.1 Bacteroidales bacterium UBA4318 | reverse complement strand
ACTGCGCATCCCGCAAGGTCATCTATACCCTCGATACCGGCCACTACGAGCCCACCGAGAATGTAGCGGACAAGGTCAGCTCCCTGCTGCTCTATGTTCCTGAACTGATGCTCCACGTAAGCCGTCCCGTCCGCTGGGATTCCGACCACGTGACCATCATGAACGACATGACCCTGGACTTCTTCAAGGAGCTCGTCCGTGCAGACGGTCTGCACCGCGCACACGTAGGCCTCGACTACTTCGACGCCTCCATCAACCGCATCGGCGCCTACATCATTGGCACCCGTGCCACGCAGAAGTGCATCCTGAGCGCCCTTCTCGAACCCCTCGCAAAGCTCCGCGAATACGAGGCAGAAGGCAAGGGCTTCCAGAAGCTCGCCCTCCTCGAAGAGGCCAAGACCCTGCCTTTCGGCGCAGTGTTCGATTACTTCAACTTCAAGAACGGAGTTCCCGTCGGCGAGGAATTCATTCCCGCCATCGAGAAATACGAACGCGAAGTTACCTCGAAGCGATAGACAAAAAGAAGGCTGCCGGACGGCAGCCTTCTTTTTATATGAGAAGTAGAATTACTTCACAACTTCCCAGGCATACTGATAAACCTCGGGATCGTCGGTGCCGTAGACCTTGTTGACCTTGGTCACGAAGCCGTCGGCGTCCTTCTCGTAGGTGTGAACAGCAGCCTTATCAGAACCTTCCCAAGCGGCCTGGTCGAGCAGGTGCTTCGAAGGCTTGCCGCAGAAGCCGAGTTCGAAAATCCAACGGGAAACATCAGCCTTGTCGCATGCGTCTGCGAAGATGCCACCCACGTTCTCGTCGGCGAGGAAGGTCTGGATCTTCCACTCTTCAACTCCACCGTCCTTCATGCGGGACCACTTCACGAGGTCGCCGCCCTGCCAGCTGCAGTTTGCCTTGACGGCGTCCTTGTCAACCCTCTTGATCTGGGTGAGATAGCCGTCCTTGTCGTAGGTGAATCCCCAGGTGTCGCCCCACTCGTTTGCATAGCTCTCAAGATAGCCGTTTGCACCAAGAGTGAAAACGCAGTCACCCTTATCTTCGCCTTCCTTCACGTACTTGGCGGTGCCTACATTGCCCTTCCAGGTGAAAGACCAGGTGCGCTCATACTCATAAGCTGCACCGGCTTCCTGCTTGTTGCGCTTGACATCCTGGATCTTGCCATCAGCGGTGTAGGAGAAATAATAAACATCCCACTGGTCGCCGCACTGGGTCAGACGCTTGACGATCTTTGCTTCTTCTTTCTGCTCCTTCTTGCAGCCGGTGAATGCAACTGCTGCAACCATGAGGAGTGCGAATGCATAAAATACTTTTTTCATGATTGTTTTGATTAAATGGTTAATGAATTAAATATTGTGATAATTGGTTTTTGCATAAGATATACCGGTCAGGAAGTCTGTCCTGGTATCGTCGAGGTGGTTGCGGCAGCGATATTCGAACTCCGCTCCCTCGGCCTTGCAGGATTTGTAGAGCGCATTGGCGGAGATGTACTCCTCGCCCGTGTCGCACTGACCTATATAATAGAACTTCTTTTTGTCGGCCTTCACCGTGCTGCCCAGGCTGGCGTTCTCGAAATACAGTACGGAGAACAGCTCCGAGCGCTTGAAAACATCCTCGCCGGCCTTCCCGACTGCAAGCGCCTGGCGGGCACCTGTGGGATACAGGTCCTTATAGTAAGACACCCATTCGGAGGCATTCTTCTTTTTGGTGTCGCAGGGGAGGATGACGAATTTCTTCCTGTCCATGCCTTCCTGCAGAATCGCTATGGCATCTTTTACCAGGGCTGCATCCATTCCGTCGTGGAAGAAATACAGGGCGGTGCCGTCCTTGCGGCCGCCATCGGTATATGCCTGCGATTCATAAACCCCTTCTGAATTAAGCTTTACGCCTTCCGGGACCTTGACCTCCTTGAGGGTCTTCTGCCAGTTGGTGCCCCCGGCCATCAGCGAAGAGAACCAGGGGAGGACCTCCTCCAGGGCGCCTCTCCAGTAGGACGTGGAATGCCCTCCGTCCCACACGCGGTACTCGTGGGCATAGCCATTGGTGCGCATCATCACGTGAAGGTCGTCATTGGCAATCAGCAGCTTGTCTTCATTGTCGCCGCAGGTAAGGAACCAGCGGACGGAAGAGTACTTGTCTTTGTTCTCGGCAGTGAACTGATGCAGTGGGCAGTGGGCCTTGTAGTAGTCGGTAAGGCGCCCGTTGCCGCTCTGGCCTACTCCTCCGAAGATCTTTCCCCACTGATTGTCCCATCCGCTCTGCGACTCGGTGGTGTATCGCTGGTCGGTGCAGATGGACATGCTCAGGGGAGCGCTCATCGAGAAGAGCTCGGGGTGCTTCATGGCCACTACCATCGCTCCGAAACCTCCCATGGAATAGCCGATTACGGCTCTGTGGTCCCGGTCTGCAATGGTGCGGTAGGTCTTGTCTATCATAGGCACGAACTCTTCCGCCAGCATCGACATATAAGGCATGGTGCCGTCGTAACGGTCGCAATAGTAGGAGGTATATCCCATGGGGAACACATAGATCATGGGCTCCAGCCCTTCGGCTTCGAGAGCTTTGATCTTTGCCTCTCCCTTCATGTACTGGCCGTTCCAGGAGGTGTTGTTGTCGCCCAGGCCGTGGAATGCATAAACCACGGGGTAACGCTTGTCGGTGTCCTTGTCGTAGCCCTCCGGAAGAAGGATATCATATTTGATGGAATATCCCAGCAGTTTGCTGGAGAAGTCCAGATTGGTGCTGTAGCGCTCGAAGGGCACTGGATCCACCGGGGGGAGTTCGTGCTCCTTGTTGCCGTTGCAGGCGCAGGTGCTCAGCACTACTGCCAGAAAGAACAGTTCTATTCTAGATCTCATCATAGATTACCATTTCCTGTGCGTTAATCTCATAATCCTTGTGCGGATTCAGCAGCTTGAACTCAAGCTTATGATGCCCGCTTCCAAAGCAATACCTGGAGAAGACTTCGTATTTGCGCGTGATATAGTCGTGCGGCATTACGAACTCTTCCACCATCTCTCCGTCCAGCCAGGCCTGGATGCGTGCGCGGTAATCGCTGTCGTCGTGCCCCGTCTTCACCACATTGCCTTCCACCACTATCGAGTTGCCGTCGAACTCAAGCGTAAGGGTGTCGGAGAAACGCTTCTTCAGCACTACCTTCCCGACCGGCTTTATGCCCTCGAACGACTGCTCAAAGCGCACCGCTACAGGCTCTTCAGTTGTAAAGATGAAATCTTTACCCTCTGCGTTGCACCCTGCGGTCTCTTTCATGAGGCGGAGGTTCTCCGCGCAGGCGGTGTTGAGGCTGAGGGTGGTATAGGGGAAGGGAAGATCCGCGATGGCATCTGCCCCCCTGCGGTATTTCTCGGGGATGGCCTTGTAGCCCTGCATCACGCCCAGGATGCCTGCGGCGGATGCCGGATTGCAGTCGGAGTCCTGCCCGCAGCGGGTGGATATCTCCATGGTCTTCTCGAAGTCCCCTTCGCCATAGAGCAGGCCGATTACCACGTATGCGGAGTTGATTACGGCGTCGATGTTAAAGCCGTTCCAGACGCCCTCGGGGCAGCCCACGTCGAAGCTGTGGCGCTTATCCACCTCGAACCAGCAGGCCTTCCAGTCGTTCGGATATTTGGCGTGGAA
>DGUE01000032.1 GCA_002393895.1 Bacteroidales bacterium UBA4318 | reverse complement strand
TTGGTGGCATAATCTACGGGTGTGCCCAGTGTATATGTAGTCACCTGCTGGTCGTCACCGTTGTCTATAATAACGGGCTCATCCCTGAGGCACGAGGCCAGGGATGAGACCGCTAATAGACCAAGAATGAAATGTTTGAATACTTTTATTTCCAATTCTTGTAGGGATTTTTCATCAACATTGAATTGAAGTACTTGGGGTCGCCGGTGACCTCCTCGCCAAGCCATGCGGGCTTGTCGAAGGGCTCGTTCTCGTCTTCGAGTTCGACTTCGGCGACGGTCAGTCCGTCGTTGTCGCCATAGAACTCATCGACTTCCCAAGTGTGCTTGCCGTCGGTGTTCTTGACAAGATAACGGGTCTTGTCGATCACGCCGGGTTCGGCAAGCTCGAGGAGACTCTTCACTTCGTCCACGGGGATTTCCTTCTCCCATTCGAAGCGGGCAGCGCCGCTGGCGTTGCCTATGCCTTTCACGGTGATGAATCCCTTGTCGCCCTTCACGCGGATACGCACAGTGCGCTCAGGCACGCTGCTGAGGTATCCCTGGGTGATGCGGGTGGCCTTGAAGGCCTCAGCCTTGAAGTCGCCCTTCACCAAGAATTTTTTCTCTATTTCCTGTGACATATCGTTTCGTTTGCAAGGGGTTTGTCGCTCATTCCGATCACGCGCTTGATGGCCTGCAGGTAGTTGATGTTCTCAACGCCCTCAAGACCTACGTCGGCAATGGTCTTCTTGATGTCTTCGATTTCGGTGGATTCGGAGTTGATGGTCACCACCTTAGCGCCGTTGATGAGCACGTTGCCCACTTCGCAGATGGTGTTGTTCACCATGTAGCCGAAGCGCTGCTTGTGCACGCGGACAGCCGCCAGGTCGGGGCAGGCCTTCACCATCGCGATGAATTCCTCATAGGTGTAGGTGTCCTTCGTGAGCTTGGGCATCTCTACCATGAACGCAGGGAATACTTCCTTCTCCAGAATCTCGCGGGAGATGGGGAACTCGCCCTTCATGAGGGGATTCCACTGCTCAAGGCCGTCGACCGTCTGCACGTAGGTCTTGATGTCCATCTTTCCGTTGCGGATCTTGGTGTTATTAATATCGTTCTTGGCGGAGATGATGTAGATCTCGTCGCTCTCGCGCTCCCATACCTTTTCAGGTACGGGAACAGAGAGACGTGCCATTCTCTTATGCTGCTCGCAGAAGCACTGGCCGAAGCTGCGGAATTCGAAGCGCGGCTTGCTCTGCTCGCCAATCTTGAGTTCTGCCATAATGAACAGGGATTACTGTGCAGCCGCGGTAGGAATCTCGCCCTTATCGGCGGCGGTGTTGTTGCTCTTGCCCATGGTGATTTCCTTGAGTTTCCAAGTGCTGCCACCGTCTGTGGTAAGAGAATAGGAGTATTCCACGGTTGTAAGAGACACTTCGGCGTTGCCGTTGGCTTTCCAGCCGCGATCGAAAGAGGAGAGGACTTTGCCGTCAGCGCTCTTAAGTTCGAGAAGAAGGCTCTTGGTAGGAGAGAAACTGGCGGTGGAAGTAGCATTTGCCACGGCATCAATTTCAGTGGTTTCTTTCTTACCTTTGATTACGAAGAAGCCCTTTGCGGCAATCTTGTCATCAGCTGTGCCGGTCCAACAGGCTAATTCTTCACCGTTCTTGAAGAGTGTCACACCCTCGAGGCTGCATTCCTTGTCGCCGGCGTTGTAGAGTTCGACCCCCTTGTAACCTACGACACCGCAAACCTCATTGAGGCAGACCTTGGTGATGTCGCCAGCGTTGTTTTCGTCTTTCTTTTGTTCAGGATCCTTGTTGCAGGAAACGAGTGCTGCGAGTGCAATTGCAGCGAAAACAAATAACTTTTTCATGATTTGAATGTTTAAATGTTTAAATGATTATTGTTATCTTGATTAAAAGTCTATTTCAAAACGCATAGCAACCATATGGTAGTCTACGCCGGCCTTACCAACGGTATTGTAAGGGTTCTTGACAGCGGTGCCTGCGCCGTTCACGCCACAGGAGAATTTGTTGCCTTTACCAGAACAGAAGCGGTCGTTGTCGTTGTACTGCCAGTTGAGCTGGACCTTCACATGGTCGGTAATGTAGTAGTTGAGGCCAAGGGCATATGCCATTGAAGAGCCGCCCATAATCTTCTGATCGTTGGGATTAAGGGCCCTGTCGGCGTTGAGGTCGAGGAATTCGACGCGGCCGCAGAGCTCGACATCGCCCCACTTCTGGCCCCTCTTCACGCGGGTGAATTTGCCGCCTGCGCCGTCATAGCGCTGGGATCCGCCGAAGAGAAGGTATCCACCCTGCACATACCATCCGAAGAAGTTCTTGCTGGTGCCGTCGGGCAGGATTGTGGTGTTGCCCATATAGACAGCCTCTCCGCGGAAGCCCTTCCAGTAGCCGGCGAGTTCTCCGGTGTAGCGGTAGTAGTGGTCGAAGGTGAAATCACCCGTATCCACGTACTTCTTACGGTTGATGCTGGTGGAGTTGCGGGTGCTGTAGCGCATTTTTCCAAAGGTCTCGTCAGAGGTTTTGGGCTCGCGGTAAGATGCTGCTGCGCCGATGTGCAGACCCCAATCCTCTTTATTCCATCCGGGCTGCCAGATTGCCTTGACGGTGTAGGTGAGGCCCTCGTCCGGGCCGGCACCCTTGCTGGATTCTTCTATGTAGGTACGTGTTTCCTCTCCCTCGATTTCCTGACCCATAATACCAAGATTCAGGAACACGCCCTTGTTGTAGTAGTTGGCATTGAATCCAAGGTGGCGGGAAGGAGCAAGGGCAGAGCAAACCATCGGGCGCTCGATGAACTGCAGATAGCGTGAAGAATTATTCCTCTGCATTGCAAAGATTTCCTTGAAGCTACCCACCTGGAATTGGAATTTTTCCAATCCGGTGTAACGGATGATGGCGTCCTTTAGTTCGAACACACCGTTCGCCATATCCATATCTACCTCTCCATACCAGTTCTTGTCGATCTGTGTCTTTACAGCAAAACGGGCGCGGCGGATAGAAAGGCCGTTGGAGATTTGCTCGTTTTTGGGGAGCCAGTCTGGCTCACCGAAGAAGATGGCTCCGTCGGTCTGCACACGGTTGTCCAGCCAGATCTTGTAGCCGGAATCTCCCTTTGAACGGAGGACCAGGATTCCGTCCTGGGCTTCTGCCTGCAGGGGATCGATGTCCACCTTGACACCATACTGATTGTATTGCTCCTTCTGTGCGAAGGCCATTGTGCCGGCAATGCAGAAGAGAGCCAGAATGCAAGAAATTTTACGCATATGATTATGGTTGGTTAAATAGTTTATTATTGCCCGTAAATATAATGAATATATTTAAACATTGAACAGGAAATGCATTATGTCGCCGTCTTGAACCACGTATTCTTTCCCTTCAATTCCCATCTTTCCGGCAGCCCGGCAGGCGGATTCCGATTTGAGATTTACAAAATCCTCGTACTTGATCACTTCCGCCCGGATGAAGCCCTTTTCGAAATCGGAATGGATCACTCCGGCCGCTTTCGGGGCCTTGTCCCCGGCGTGGATTGTCCAGGCGCGGCACTCGTCCGCTCCGGCGGTAAAGAAGGTGCGCAGCCCGAGCAGGCGGTAGGCCCCCTGAATCAAGCGGACTACTCCGGATTCCTCCAGCCCGAGTTCTTCCAGGAACATCTGCCTGTCTTCGAACTCCTCGATCTCGGCTATTTCGGATTCCGTCTTGGCGGCAATCACCAGGATTTCGGCGTTCTCGTCCTTGGTGGCCTCGCGCACGGCATCCACATATTTATTGCCTTTCGCAGCGGAGGCGTCATCCACGTTGCAGATATACATAACCGGCTTATTCGTAAGGAGATACAAGTCCTTTGCCATCGCCGCCTCTTCCTCGTTCTGGGGAGTGACGGTGCGGCATGATTTCCCGCCCTGAAGGGCCTCGCGATAGCGGTACAGCAGCTCGCAGAGCTTCTTCGCCTCCTTGTCCCCACCGGTCTTGGCGGCCTTCTCCGCCTTGGCCAGACGGTTCTCCACCGTTTCCAGGTCCTTTATCTGGAGCTCCAGATCCACTACTTCCTTGTCCCGGACGGGATCCACGCTGCCGTCCACGTGCACTATATTGCCATCGTCGAAGCAGCGCAGCACGTGAAGGATGGCGTCGCATTCGCGGATGTTCGCCAGGAACTGGTTGCCCAAACCCTCCCCGCGGCTCGCGCCCTTCACCAGGCCGGCGATGTCCACAATATCCACCGTGGCCGGAATGGTCCGCTGCGGATGGCAGATTTCGGTGAGAACGTCCAGGCGGCGGTCAGGCACGTTGGTGCTTCCCAGGTTGGGTTCTATGGTGCAGAAAGGGAAGTTGGCGCTCTGCGCCTTCCCGGAACTTACGCAGTTGAAAAGTGTGGATTTGCCCACGTTCGGCAGCCCCACTATTCCACATTTCAGACTCATTTTCTAA
>DGUE01000063.1 GCA_002393895.1 Bacteroidales bacterium UBA4318 | reverse complement strand
GCCACCTTCCTGGCCTTCCTGGTGTTCAGCTTCCCGGCATCATCCATCATAAACAAGATAGGATACAAGCGCACCATGTCGCTGGCGTTCTTCATGTTCGCACTGGCATTCGCGCTCTTCATCCCGGCGGCCCGCCTGGAGAGTTTCGCCCTTTACCTGCTGGCCTGCTTCATCAGCGGAACCGCCAATACGGTGCTGCAGGCGGCCATCAATCCCTATGTGACCATACTCGGGCCCATAGATTCCGCAGCGCAGCGTATCTCCATCATGGGGATATGCAACTCGCTGGCGCTGGCACTGCCGTCGGTGTTTATCGCGACCGTCACGCGCAAGCCCATCGAGGCCGTGGGGCTGGTAGATCTGGACAAGCCGCTGCTGATAATCATCGGGGTGGTGGCACTGCTTGGCATCATCACCTTCTTTGCTCCGCTTGAGGAAATCAAGGCGGAAGGGGAGGAGAACGAGGAGGATTGCCCTTACGCTGCCTCCAAGAAGAGCATCTGGCAGTTCCCGCACCTGGTGCTGGGCGCCCTGGCGCTGTTCGTGTATGTGGGAGTGGAGAATCTGGCGCTGCTTACGGTCCTGGACTATGCTCAGGAGCAGGGGCTTCCGAACCCTGAAAGCTATACCATCTGGCCTGGAATAGGAATGGCCGCAGGTTACATCCTGGGCATCCTGTGCATCCCTAAGGTGATTTCTCAGGTGAAGGCTCTCCGCATCTGCACCTGGCTCGCCGTTCTGGATTCGCTGGCCATAGTGCTCACTCCGCCGCAGATTTCGGTGTGGTGCGTTGCGCTGCTGAGTTTCGCCTGCTCGCTTATGTATCCTGCTATCTGGCCTCTGGCCATAGTGGATCTGGGCAAGTTTACGAAGAAGGGTTCTTCTCTGCTGGTGGCTTCCATCGGCGGTGGCGCCCTGATTCCTCTGCTTTTCGGCGCGATGAAGGATTGGGTAGGCCCTCAGCCTGCCTACTGGATCTGCCTGCCGTTCTATCTGCTTATCATGTATTATGCCTACTATGGCTATAAGATTCGCAAATAGTCTTCTGGCGCGCGTTTCCGCAGTCCTGTTGGCCACACTGGTCATAACGGTGCCGGCGGAAGCCTGCACTACGGCGATAGTGTCGGCGGAGGCGAGTGCGAGCGGGAGGCCGATGATTTGGAAGCAGAGGGATGCGAACGCTCCGTTCAATACGGTTGCGCACCTGCAGGGCGAGAAATACGCCTACACCGCACTGCTGCCTTCCCAGAAGGCCGTCAAGCGTGCTTACGCGGGAATCAACGAGGTGGGATTTGCCATCGCAAACAACCTTTCCTATAATCTGAGGCCGGATTCACTCGGATTCGACACAAATAACGGCGAGATGATGGCCCGGGCGCTTGGCTGCTGCCGTACGGTGGACGATTTTCTGGCGTTGTTGGATTCTACACCTGCTCCCAGGATAGTCAGCGCCAATTTTGCAGTGATAGATGCCTTCGGCGGAGCGGCCTACATAGAGGCCTCGGATACATCCTATGTGCGCTACGACGTGCCCAAGGGCGGATATCTTTTCCGCACCAACTATTCTCTTTCTGGCGATGAAGGCCGCGGAAAGGGTTTTGCGCGCTATGCCACCATGGAAGAACTGATGGCCCGCCGTGCCGGAAAGGGCCTCAGGCCTCGCCGCAGTTTCACTCCCGCGTTCTTCATGCTCACCGGCCGTTCGTTCGTGAATGTGCTGAACGGGGGAGATGCCCTCTGCTGCAAGCGCAGCGGATATCTTTACGATCACGATTTCATCCCTCGCAGCACCACCACCTCTTCCGTGGTTATCGAGGGCATCGGGGCAGGTGATCGCCCGGATGCCGGTGTGATGTGGTGCGCAGTGGGGAATACCCCTTGCAGCTACGCCATCCCTGTCTGGCTGGCGGCGGGAGAAGAGATAGCTTTGCCTGTCTGTGGAGATGCTCCTGCCAGCCGTCTGGCAACGGACTTACGTAAGTCGCTTAGCACCTTGGACTGGCCGGGATATTCCAAATATCTGGACGTCAAAGCTTTGCGCAGGGTACTTAAAGCGGTGCGCAAGGCGGAACGCCGTGAGCTGAAACTTGGCCGAAAGCTGGAAAAGCGCCTGCGCGCGGCATTCGATGCCTCTGCCGTGGCTGAATATAATGCCGGCGCTGCCGTCCGTTTCGAAGAATTCAAAAACTCTGTATTATGACTTTTACGCCCTGGACCCTGCTGATCGATGTCGGACTGATTTCCCTGCTGCTTCTGCTGGGGAAGTTCCTCCGTGCAAAGGTGCGGCTGATCCAGAGGCTGTTCATACCTCCGAGCCTGATTGCCGGTCTGTTTGGCCTCTTGCTTGGCCCGGAACTACTTGGCTGGCTTCCTCTTTCCGGGAATCTCGGCACCTATGCAGGTATTCTCATTGCGCTGGTATTCAGCTGCATTCCTCTCACGTCTGCCGGAAAGAAAACATCGGACGGTAACTCCCGTGTGGGGCGTATGTGGGCATATTCCCAGGCCGGAATGCTGCTGCAGTGGGCTCTGGGAGGAGCTTTGGGGCTTTGGGTGCTAAGCAGGATATGGCCTGTCAACGGGGCTTTCGGCCTCTCGATGCCTGCAGGTTTCTGCGGCGGACACGGCACGGCCGCAGCCATAGGGGAATCCTTTGCCAACTATGGTGTGGAGGAGATGCAGTCTCTCGCGATGACCGCCGCCACCGTCGGAATCATCGCTTCCGTGGTAATTGGCATGTGGCTGATTACCTGGGGTGCGGAGCATGGAAAGACCAAGTTCATCTGTGCATACGAGTCGCTCTCTCCTGAACTCCGGACTGGCATCCTGCCTCCGGACAAGCGCACCAGCATGGGGCTCGCATCCTTCTCTGCCATCTCCCTGGACTCCATGACCTTCAATTTCGCCATGGTGGCGCTGATTGCTTTGGGGGGCTATGGGCTTGCGAAACTGATTTCCTGGGCCTGGCCGGCGCTGATGCTTCCGGTGTTCAGCTGCGCTTTCATCGTAGGCCTTCTGGTTCGCTGGTTTCTGGGGCGAGTGAAGGTTGAGGAGCATCTCTCCAAGCCCATCATCGGGCACCTCAGCGGGGCCTT
>DGUE01000162.1 GCA_002393895.1 Bacteroidales bacterium UBA4318 | reverse complement strand
ACCGGTGATTTCTCCATGTTCCGCGTCTATGCCGGTCCGGACAACGAGCCGGCAGAATACAGCCCGGAGAACCGTCCTTACCGGCCGAAGAGTCATCTGAAAATCTCCCTCAAGGGCGTTCAGGAAGGGGATTTCACATTCATTATGGGCTATCCCGGACACACCCAGCGCTTCCAGACAGCAGCCGAACTGCAGGATATGGTGGAGATCAATAACCTCCGCGTGGAAGCCCGCACCGTGCGCCAGAAAGTTATGTGGGATGAGATGATGGCAGACCCGGTGGTGCGCCTGCAGTATGCCGACAAGTTCGCCAGCAGCGCCAACGGCTGGAAGAAGTGGCAGGGCGAGGACCTGGCCTTCAAGAAACTGAACATCATCGGCCGCGAAACCGCCAAGGAAGAGGCCCTCACCAAGTGGATAGACAAGAAGAAATCCCGCCGCGAGGCCTGGGGTGACGCCATAGGAACCATCGACAAATACATCCAGAACAGGAAAGTATTGTACCGGAACATTATGCTCCTTACCGAAACAATCGGGAATATCGAACTTCTGTCGAAGGTCTCCGGCAACCGTCGCTTCAGCGAAAAAGACTACAACAAGGAGGTTGACCGCAAGATTGCAAAGGCCGTTATGGCGTTCTACCTCGACAAGGTGCGCCCCGAAGACAAGATCCAGGTCAAAGACTGGGACCTGACCAAGGAGAATTCCGACAAATACATAGACTGGCTGTTCGAAGAGGGCAACACCGAAGGGCCCAAGGACCTGAGGGAGGCCTTGCGCAACTCTGTGGCAGTTGCAATGAACGACATCGAAGGGGTGGAGGAATATCAGAAAGCCACCAAGGCCTTTACCGCCGCGCTGCTCGCCTGGAACAAGGGCAAAGCCAGCTATCCGGATGCCAACTTCACCATGCGCCTGACCTATGGCACCGTGAAGCCCTACTCACCCAAGGACGGCGTGAGCTACTGGTACTGGTGCACTGCCAACGGCATCCTCGAAAAGGAAAATCCGGACGACTATGAGTTCCGCGTACCTGCCAAGGTGCACGACCTCATCGTGAACAAAGATTTCGGCCGCTATGCCGATAAGGACGGGCAGCTGCACACCTGCTTCCTCTCCAACAACGACATCACCGGAGGCAACTCCGGCAGCCCCGTGCTCGACGCCGACGGCAACCTCATCGGCCTGGCCTTCGACGGCAACTGGGAGAGTATGTCTAGCGATGTGATGTTCGAACCCGACCTCCAGCGCTGCATCAACGTAGACATCCGCTACGTGCTCTGGATGGTGGAGAAATGGGGCGAGGCCCACAATATCATCAAGGAACTTGAATTTGCAAAATGACCGCTGAAGAGATAAAAGAATACCTGCGCGAAGTGCATCATCCTGCCAAGGAGGACCGCGACATCGTGGACCTCGGGATGGTGCAGGGGATAGAAATCGGGGACGGCTCGGTGGTCGTCACCCTTGGCTTCCCCAAGCAGCGCGATCCGCTTAAGAAATACATCCTCGGGGCCACACGGGCAACCCTCATACGCCATCTTGGGCAGGGGGTGAAATCCGAGGTAAAGGAGGTTGAAATAGAGGCTCCGGCCCCGAAGAAAGGCACAGAGTTCACCAAGGAAACCCTGCTGAGCGTCAAGCACATAATTGGCGTGGCTTCCGGAAAGGGCGGCGTGGGCAAGTCCACCGTCGCGGTGAACCTGGCGGTGGCCCTGGCGAGGCTGGGGTACAAGGTCGGACTTGCCGATGCCGATGTGTACGGCCCCTCCATCCCCGTGATGACGGGAACGGAAGGATACCGCCCGGAGGCGGAGAACATCAACGGCAAGGACTACATCATCCCCCTCGAAAAATACGGGGTTAAGTGGATGAGCATCGGCTACTTCGCCGAGAAGGGGCAGGCCCTCGTCTGGCGCGGCCCGATGGCATCCAACGCCCTCAAGCAGCTGGTGCTCCAGACTAACTGGGGGCAGGTGGACTATCTGCTGATAGATATGCCTCCGGGCACGGGCGACATCCATATCTCCCTGGTGCAGGAAATAGGCATAGAGGGCGCTGTGATCGTGACCACCCCCCAGACGGTGGCGCTCTCAGATGTGGAGAAAGGCGTGAATATGTTCCGCCTGGAATCCATCGATAAACCCGTCTTCGGGCTGGTAGAAAACATGGCCTGGTTCACCCCGGAAGAGCATCCGGAAGAGAAATACTACATCTTCGGCCGCGACGGCGGTGCGAAGATGGCCAAGAGCCTCGGCATCCCGCTGCTCGGCCGCATCCCCCTGGTGCAGAGCATTCGCGAGAACGGCGACGACGGCACCCCCGCCGCCCTCTCCACCCGCCCCGACGGGGTGGCCTTCGTGGAGTTGGCGGGAAAACTTGTGAAACAGATTAATTAAACATACAATGTACAGAACGAATACCTGCGGAGAACTCCGCATTAGTGATGTTGGAAAGGCTGTAACCCTCGCCGGGTGGGTGCAGCGCTCACGTAAACTCGGCGGAATGACATTCATAGATTTAAGGGACCGCTACGGGATTACTCAGCTGGTGGTGGAGGCGGATGCCCCTGCCGAACTGGTGGAAACCGCGACCGGCCTGGGACGCGAATTCGTGATCCAGGTGAAGGGCGAGGTAGTGGAGCGTTCCAGCAAGAATGCCAAGATGCCCACCGGCGACATCGAAATCCGCGTGAACACCATAAATATCCTCAACAAGAGCCTGACTCCTCCCTTTACCATCGAGGACCAGAGCGACGGCGGCGAGGACCTGCGTGCCAAGTACCGCTACCTCGACCTTCGCAGGAACCCCCTGAAGAAGGCGCTGGAGCTGAGGCACCGCATCGCGCACGAGGTGCGCAACTATCTGGATTCCAAGGGATTCCTGGAAATCGAAACTCCTTATCTCATTAAGAGCACCCCTGAAGGGGCCCGCGACTTCGTGGTGCCTTCCCGCATGAATCCCGG
>DGUE01000134.1:11967-14207 GCA_002393895.1 Bacteroidales bacterium UBA4318 | reverse complement strand
GGTGACACCCGTGGCGGTGCCGCCCTTTCGATCAAGGCAGTCACAGGCAAACCCATCAAATTCATCTCCACCGGCGAAAAAATGGAAGCGCTCGATGTCTTCCATCCTTCACGCATGGCAGACCGCATCCTCGGCATGGGCGATGTGGTTTCCCTCGTGGAGAAGGCCCAGCAGGCCGTGGACGAGAAGGAGATGCGCGAAACCCGCAAGAAACTCGCCAAGAACCAGTTCAACCTTAACGACTTCTACAATCAGATCCAGCAGGTGCGCAAGATGGGGGACATAAAGGACCTGGCCGCAATGATTCCCGGGATGGGCAAGGCGGTCAAGGATGTCGATATCGACAACGACAAGGCATTCAAGAGCACCGAAGCCATCTACCATTCCATGACTCCCTACGAGCGTGAGCACCCGGAGGCCATTAACGGAAGCCGCCGCCGCAGGATTGCTGCCGGCAGCGGTACATCCGTAGAAGAAGTCAACAAACTGCTCAAGCAGTTCGAAGGCTCCCGCAAAATGATGAAGATGGCGGTAGACGGATCTCTCGCCCAGAGACTCAAGAATTTCCGGGGCTAGAAAAGCAGTTTCAGATCCTCCCCTATCCTCCTGGATGCGACATCTTCAGGAATGAACTTCCATGAGCCGTTCCTCTTGGAATCATAGATGGCAGTATCGTCAATCAAGCCGTACTCTTCAATAAACTGATACAGGAGCTCCCTGATTTCAGGATAACGGTGTATGATGCGCTTATCGAGTTCTTCATCGGGAATTCCGGCTCCCTTGGTCAACATTCCGCCTGCTCCGGCGGCGCGGTAGGATGTCATAGCCACGGTGTAGTCCGCATCGGGATCAAATGCACTTCCGTCCGCCATACACTCTATGTTGATGCGTTTCCCGAATGGCTGGGTGATATCTACCGTGTAATTGATTCCTGCGGCAGAATCGAAATTGTATGTCCTGTTTATGAAAGACCATCCCTTCTGGTTGTTGCGAGGGTCGTTCTGGCGCGAGATATTCAACACATGGTCCTTCCCCAGAGGCGCCAGCCATCCCCGGTAAGAATACTCGAGATAATCCTTGATTTCCCTGCCTTTCATTCGCAGGGTATACAGCTGGTTCTCAAAGGGATATATGGTAAACAGGTCGTTGTAGACAAGGACGCCGGCACGCACTGTACTGTTATATGACAGAGGAGCTGCGAAAGATATCTGGGCATCGGAACCCTTGAGGCTGACGGTGTGAATGAGGTTCACATAATCGCACATTCCGCTATAAGCATCCCTGGTCCGGAGATCCATCGCAAGAGCTCCTATCTCTTTAAGGGAGAAAGCCTTCACGGTTTCATACTCTTTCTGGAAAGCCTTCTTCATCACAGGATCGGTCTTGCGCCTGTCCACACTTATCAACTCTGCGGATACATCCCTGCCGACAATTTTCCCGTCCTTAAACTTGACGGTCAATTCGCCGTGTCCCAGGTACTTAGCCCTGTTGCCAGTATTGATGAGAGCTATTTTTCCGTCGCATATGGTTACCTGACGGTGATCGTGCGAGCAGACTACGAAATCCACTCCTTTCAGGGATTCATACAGGTCTTTCCCCTGCGCCTCAAGCGACTTGCCATTGCCGCTTCCCGTAGCAGAGTGCACACTCACTATAACCACATCCGGTTTCTCCTTTGCAACCAGCTTGTCCACATCTTCCTGCACCTTGGGGACCAGACTCACGAAGTGCATGCCGCTCCAGAGACTTTCATCCATCCAGGCAGGGTTATTTGCATTGGTATAGCCTAGAACAAGCACCTTCATGCCGGCACGCTCGAGTATCTGGTAGGGCTGGAAATAAGGTTTTCCGTTGTCGTTCCGTATGGCGTTTCCCGCCAGGAAGGGAATTCCGTGGCGCTTGAGTTCTTTGCTGACCCTGTCATACACCGCATGCCCGGTCTCTATGTCATGGTTGCCCACGGTGACAGCATCATACTTCATATAGGCCATCAGGCGGGTGAAAAGATGCTCGGACTTTGTATCAATATAGTTATAGTAGTAGCTGGCATTGTCTCCCTGCAGGCAGTCGCCGGCATCGATAAGCAGCACATTCTCCTCCCCCACAGCATTGCGTATGCTGTCTACGTACCAGTTGACGGCAAGCAGGCTCTCGCGGGATGACTTGTTTGCATAATCCGTCGAGAACCAACGCCCATGCACATCGTTGGTGGTAAGCAGATGCAAGGTATGGGTGCCTGT
>DGUE01000134.1:0-11791 GCA_002393895.1 Bacteroidales bacterium UBA4318 | reverse complement strand
GACGTATTCCATATTCACAAACGGCATAATCCTCTCCGACAGTATCCGCATTGACTCCGTCCCTGAACATACGGCAACGCCACTCCCCTTCGGGAAGGAAGCTGAAGTCGATTTCTATGTCCATGGAGTCCCAGTTGGTCATGCCGCCTATGTAGAATCTGCCATCTTTCTCGCGGAGCGAGACTACATAATCCCCTATTTTGCCATCGAGCAAGCGTGTACGCTCGAATACGGTGGGGATGGAAGCAATCCATCTGGTGGTCTCATCTTCTTTCAAGTAATCAGAAGGAGAATCGCAGAGCATCTGCAGGGGTGCGTCGAACACCACGTAGCAGGCAAGCTGATGCGCCCGGGTGCCCATGCTCATGGGCTTAAGATGAATTGAACGGAAGTCGTCTCGAGTCGCGTTGCGGAGAGCGCCGGGTGTATAGTCCATCATGCCGGCGGCCTGACGGATGAAAGGAAGGATGACATCGTTCCGCGGCATGTCGCAGCGCGCAGGATTGCACCACTTGAGGTTCTCGAGGCCGAAGACACCTTCGTAATTAATGACATTGGGATAGGTCCTGCTCAGGCCGACAGGCTTGAAAATGCCATGGAAATCCAGCACGAGATGATACTTTGCAGCTGCCTCGGCATACATATTTATGCGGTTCACCATGGCAGCCTCCTGCGAATCAAAGAAATCCACCTTGAAACCGGAAACACCCATCTTGGAATAATGCTCGAAAGCCTTTTCTGGCTTCAGGCCAAGCACTCCCTTCGATACCCAGAGAAGCACCTTCACACCCTTTTCGGCCGCATACGAACAGATGCGGGCAATGTCCATATCATCTTTGGGAGTAAAGATATTCCTGTTCTTATACCACCCTTCATCGATGAGAACATACGACAGGCCGTACTTTGCGGCGAAATCTATGTCATAGAGATATGTTTCGGTATTGATCCCTGCCTTGAACTCCACTCCGTGCCGCCTGAAAGCATTCCACCAGTCCCAGCTCGACAAACCGGGTTTGATCCAGGAAATGTCTTCCAGTTTGCACGGTGTAGCCAGCTGATATACCATATTGTTCATGGCCAGCGCTTTCTCGTCGGCCCCATAAGCAAGCACCCGCCATGGGAAAGTGCGGCTGCCGGCAACCATATTGAGATAATCCAGATACTGAGCATCCTGCTCGTGGATATTGTGGGGATAAGGCGGGAACTCAGCAGAAAAACCCTTTTCGGTTGCGCGGAGAAACATCCCGGGATAATCCCAGAGGTCCGACTCCATCAGAAGCAGCCGTCCCTTTTCTCCCAGATCGACATAAACCGGCATAAAAGCCAGCCTGCCGTCGGCCTTGGCCACGTCTCCGGCTTTCACATTCTCATAGAGATTCTCGAAAGAAGACCTGTAGCGATCGCCGTCGGCTCTCTTAAGCACATACGGGACCA
Source organism: Bacteroidales bacterium UBA4318 (assembly GCA_002393895.1). Next base: position 10,357 of record DGUE01000134.1, on the reverse strand, counting down.
GCATATCATAGGCTTCAGAAAAATTGTATTCGGCAGTTTCGGAATATACCTTGCGAATATCCGGTCTGTTCGTCACGAAGCGGTATGCCACCCCGTCGTCGTATGCACGGAATTCCAGCGACCAGTCACCTTTCATACTGAGAGACAGCCAGTTATAAGAAGCATCAAACTCTGCCTGACGGTAGAAAGGCGACACTATGTGTTCCTCTTTCCTGCCTTTGCGTTGCTTCACTACCCTGGCACCGGGCCCCAGAGTCCTTTCATCTATGGTCATGGAGACAACGTTGTCGCTCATGACGCTTTCACCATTTACGCTCAGGGTCCAGGTTGTCTGCCCGCCTACCGATACACGCACGGCAAGGGCGCCGGAAGGACTGGTGAGATTGTAGTCCTTTGCAGCCAGGGACACGGAAAAGATTATGACTCCCAAAAGGGAAAAGATAAACTGTCTCATGTGGTATATTAAAATATACAAAAATAAAAAAAGTGTGTTACTTTTGCAATATGACAAAGAGCATTACCAAGGTGGAGATTTCAAAATTTCCCGTCAAAATATCCAAAACCGACAAAACATGCATACTCGGGAGCTGCTTTGCAAACGAGATAGGCACCAGGATGAAAGATAGCGGCTACGATGTATGTCTGAATCCATTCGGAACCCTCTTCAACCCTGTTTCCATCGCCAACAGCATCGCCAGGCTCGACAGCGCCATACCATTCCGTCCGGATGAATGCGAACCGATGGGAGCAGGCGCCGGCAAGATATGCTCCTGGTGGCACCATACCTCCTTCGCCCGCCCTACAGCCGAAGAGTTTCTGGAAAACGCAAATTCCTCACTTCGGAAAGCATCCCTTGCATGGAAAGAAAGCAGCAAGGTTATAATCACCCTCGGCACCGCTATGGTATGGAAACTTGTATGCAGCGGCGAAGTTGTCTCCAATTGCCTGAAGCGCCCTTCCAGGGAGTTCTCGCACGAAATGCTGAGTGTGGCACAGATTAGCGCAGTTTTGAATCGGATTATCGCATCACATCCCGGGAAAGAATTCATTTTCACAGTCAGCCCTATCCGGCATATGGGAGAAGGCGCCCACCAGAATACCATCTCGAAAGCCAGCCTGCAAATGGCTGTGGAAGGCACAGGCGCAGCCTACTTCCCCGCCTATGAAATACTGCTGGACGAGCTCAGGGACTACCGCTGGTTCGCCGAGGACCTGGTGCATCCGACGAAGGCTGCGGCAGACTATATCTGGGAAAGATTCAACGAAGCTATACTCAGTAAGAGCCCTGCCTCCCGGCAGGGCTCTTACTGAGTATAGTTTAGTCTTCGAATAGTTTATTGTAAACTGTTTATGGCTTGTTAGAATAGTAACCTTATTATCTCTTCTTTGTCTATATCCAAAAGCCGTGCCTTTTCTGCAAACTGAGGCAAATCTTCTTTCAAAAACTTTTCTTTTGCCTCTTTGCGGATGTTCTGGGCGGCATCTTCAGTCACAAAGAAACCTATTCCACGCTTGTTGTAGATGACCCCCTGGGAAGTGAGAGTATCGTAAGTACGGGCTACCGTATTGGGGTTCACGCCAATCTGTGCGCCGAATTCACGCACAGATGGTATCCTGTCCTCCCCCTTCAGTTCTCCCTGAAGGATACGATTGCAGATGGAATCGGCAATCTGGAGGTATATCGGTTTGTTGCTGTCGAATTCCATATCTTAGTGTTTTAAGGTTTTGATCCTGAAATAAAGGCCAAGATCCAGCGCAGCGAATATGACGGCATACAAGACATACACGCCAACATTGAGCATTCTCATCAGCGAGTCTTCGTCGAAATCGCGGGGGTCAAGATCAAAATTTCCGCCCACGCAAAGGCCCACTACCAAGGCGACAACAATACCTATTGCAAGCAGGGAAAGATAAGTAAAGACAATCTTGTTACGCTTGAAATAGATGGCACCAAGAGTGAATACGAGCACGCTTTCGCACCAATTGAGCCAAAGGGCAAAGGGGCCGCTCATAGCAAAATTGACATTATCCGTATGGAATTCTGCAAGCGCCTTGTGGGTCCAGTCGAGCATGGTGCTGACAAGAGGTACATCGTACTGGTTGAAAACACTGGACAGGAGCAGGTCACTGCCGGCCAGCAAAGCCATTGCAACAACGGGAAGCGCAACGCAGGTCACAATAAGCATAGAGAGAAATTTCTCCAGACGGGAAGCGGGCAGCATCAGCCAGTCCGAGCCCTTATGCTTGTCGGTAAGCGAGCCGTAGTGCTGTTTAGGGAAGAACATGAACAGGAAGAAAATTGCCATCATGTATGCCACAGAGACAAACTGCTGGGAGATGGTCGTGAAATGACCATTAAAGACAATCGAGAACAGTTCAGCAAGAAGGAAGTACCATATAGGCATCAGGGAAATAACGATGACGCTGATGCCTGCGTTCTGCCAGGCAGTGCGGAGGTCGTAGCAGAAATACTTGCCGAACCTCTTGAAATTGAATATATTACTCATGGCTGAAAATTCCTTTTACTATTTCCTTATTCTTATGTACGGTATTGAAGAGCGCTTCGATATTCACCTTGCTTTCTTCGCCCTTGACATTCTGATACACCTGGATGAATCCGCCGGGCACCTGTTCGCAATAGAGATTATCGGGATTGAGAGTAGTGCCGTAATCGAAATACAGTTTGTCTGTAATCTCCTGCACGGTGGCATTCAGCAGAATATCGCGCTTGTCCAGGATGATGATAGGATCGATGATATTCTCAAGATCCTTCACCTGATGGGTGGAGATCACGATAATGGAATCCTCGCGGGTGTAGGTCATCAGGGCCTTGCGGAACTGTGCCTTGGAGGGGATATCCAAGCCATTGGTAGGCTCGTCCAGATAGAGATACTTGGTGGAGCATGCAAGGGCAAAGGCTACCCAGGTCTTCTTTAGCTGTCCTGCGGACATACGGTTGAGTTTCTTGGCAGGGTCAACCTCGAAGATGGTCATGATTTCCCTGAACTTCGATTCAGAGAAATCCGGCCAGAATGCGCCTTTATCCTTCACCAGATCCTCGCCGGTGCAGTTGAAAGCAGGCACTTCGTCGGCAAGGTAATACTGGTTGCTGAGGAAGACCGGATCACGTTTATAAGGGTCGAAGCCGTCTACCTCTATGCAACCGCTCTGCACTTTCTTCAGTCCGCAGAGAAGAGTGAGAAGCGTAGTCTTGCCAACGCCGTTCTCCCCCAGCAGGCCGTAGATCTTCCCTTCTTCAAGATGGAGGGTAATCTTCTCCAGACACGGGACATTCCCGTAACTGAAATCAATATTATCTATTTTTATCATAGTGTATTAGTTTAATAGTACACTGCAAAGATAGGCATAATTATTATATCTGCAAATTATTTTTGACTTTTTTTTATATTTGTACTGAAACTGATAATCAAAATGAAGAAATTCCATCTGGGACTTCTGCCCCGCGTGCTCATTGCAATCGTACTTGGCGTCCTTCTGGGACTTATCGTGCCCGACTGGTTTACCCGTATATTCCTGACATTCAACGGCATATTCTCTCAGCTGCTAGGGTTCATGATCCCCTTGATCATAGTAGGTCTGGTCACTGCCGCTATCGGAGACCTGGGGCACGGAGCCGGAAAGATGCTGCTCGTTACTGTGCTGATTGCCTATCTCGATACGGTAATCGTAGCTTTGGGCGGGTTCGGAGTCGGAAGCGCCTTCTTCCCCGGAATAGTTTCTAAAGTAGGCAGTGCCGCCGATCTTGCCGAGGCCGCGTCACTCTCCCCTTATTTCAGCATATCGATTCCGGCAATGTTCGATGTGATGACCGCCCTGGTATTCGCCTTTATCATGGGGCTTTGCATCGCCAATGCAGAAATGCCGGTCATGAAGTCTTTCTTCGTAGAGTTCAAGACTTTCGTAGCCCGGGTGATAGAGAAGCTGATAATCCCTCTTCTTCCTATATATATATTCGGCATTTTCCTCGATATGACCGCCACAGGCAAGGTATTCAGTGTGCTCAAGGTGTTCGCACTGATAATCGTGGTCATATTCGCCCTTCACATTCTGGTGTTGATATATGAATTCGTGGTTGCCGGCCTGTTCACAAAGCGCAACCCTTTCAAACTGCTATGGAATATGCTTCCGGCCTACTTCACTGCGCTCGGAACCTCCAGCTCCGCGGCCACCATCCCGGTTACGCTTAAGCAGTGTGAGGCTAACGGTGTGAAGGAGGATGTGGCCGGATTCACCGTGCCTCTCTGCGCCACCATCCATATGCCCGGCAGTGCGATGAAGATTACATGCTGCGCCATTGCCGTCTGCCTGATGGCCGGTGTGAGCGTGGAGTTAGGCAAATTCCTGGAGTTTATCCTTATGCTTGGAATCATGATGGTTGCCGCCCCCGGAGTGCCCGGCGGAGCAATTATGGCGGCGCTTGCCCCGCTCAGTTCCATCCTTGGCTTCGACGCTGAGCAGCAGGCACTTATGATTGCGCTTTACATCGCCATGGATAGCTTCGGCACCGCCTGCAATGTCACCGGCGATGGTGCAATAGCAATTATCATCCAGCGCCTGTTCAAAAAATAAAAAAATCGGTATGCACATTTGCGCATACCGATCAACAGTAATCTGCATCCAGGCTATTCGTCTGCCGGCTTCATGGTGGTGTAGACGTTGGTCACGTCTTCATCGTCTTCCAGCAGGCCGATGAGCTTCTCGAGGGTGGAACGCTGCTCGGCGGTAACCTCCTTGAGCTCCACGTTCGGAATCTGTTCGAATCCACCGGAAATCAGCTCGTAACCGTTCTCTTCGATGAACTTCTGGATAGTACCGTAAGAGGTATAATCACCGTAGATGACAACTTCCTTGCTCTCGTTGTCGTCCTTGTCCACCACGGTTTCTTCGAAAACTTCCTCTGCACCGTAGTCGATGAGTTCGAGCTCGAGTTCATCGAGATCCAGGCCTTCGGTTTCCTTGATGCGGAAAACACACTTGTGGTCGAACATGAAAGCCACGCTGCCGCTGGTGCCGAGAGAACCGCCGCACTTGTTGAAGTAGCTGCGGACGTTGGCAACGGTGCGGGTGTTGTTGTCGGTAGCAGTTTCCACCAGATATGCAATACCGAAGGGGCCATAGCCTTCGTAGATAACCTCTTTGAAGTCTCCCTGCTTGCTTTCGGTAGCCTTCTTGATGGCGCGCTCGATATTCTCCTTAGGCATCTGCTCGGAGCGGGCCTCGGCCATAAGGGCGCGGAGACGGGGGTTGCCGGTCACATCGGGACCACCCTGCTTAACAGCAATGGTAATTTCTTTTCCGAGTTTGGTGAAAGTGCGGGCCATGTGACCCCACCTTTTCATCTTGCGTTCCTTACGGAATTCAAAAGCTCTTCCCATGACTTAGTCCTCCACGGCTGCAATGTAACGGTCGATGTCGTATGCTTCTACGCTCTGAGGATACTTGTCCTTGATGGTCTTGTAGCATTCAAGAGCCTCTGCCTTCTGAGAGAGCTGCTCAAGAGCAAGACCTTCCTTCAGCAGGTAAGCAGCAGCGTAGCTGTTGTCTGCCTTGGCAACTGCCTTTTTGTAGGCCGCAACGGCTTCTTTATACTGCTCAAGACCCACATAGGCATCACCCTCGCAGGCAAGCGCACGGGCTGCCAGGATGGGCTCCTTGCCGTTGTACTTCTTGAGATAGGAAATAGCGCTTTCGAAGTCTCCGAGCTGAAGCTCGCAGATACCTGCATAAAGATAAACTGCCTTTCCGGCTTTGGTGCCGTAGCTGTCGATAATCTCGGTGAAGCCGAGCACATTGCCGTCACCATTGAGTGCAAGCTCATACTCACCCTGCTGGAAAGCATTTTCGGCAGGGAAAGCCTGCTTCTGGGCCTCAGCGCACTTGGGCTGGTAGATATACTTCTGGTATCCGAGGACTGCAAGCCAGATAACAACAATTGCACCCAACACTCCCCACACAACATTCTTGTACTTCTCGTAAAACTGTTCGAACTTGGAAACCCGGGTTTCAACCTGCTCCTGACGAACTTCTTCCTTGGTTTTGTTCTTGATAGCCATATTACTTGTTATTTGTATTTTCAATTAAGCCTGCAAAAATACAAAAAATTAGCAGATATTACAATATCATTGATGAGCCGGCCTGAGAAGATCCAAAACCACCTTTACAGGGTTGAAAGTTTCCAGCGGCACCTCCACGAAATGCGTGTTCCAGCGGCTCATGGACCCATTCCACAAACCGGGCAATTCCAATGCCCGGAGTTCCCTGCCCTGGAAACTCTTAGAGGAAATAAAACCGGCATCGGGATCCACATAATCGGGAAGATTGAAACGTTCTCCCTTATAATTGCGCAGGCAGCATACAATATCTACCGGATTGAAATGAGTGGCAGCCTGAAGAGCAGCCATGGCAGACGGATCATCCTTGTTAATCTGCACACTTTCAAGTATTTGCAAAGATGTGCTTCCATCAGCCTCGCGAATGACGAAAGGACCGCCGCCCGGTTCGCCCTGATTCTTCACCATGCCGCAAACACGGATGGGACGGTCCAGTTTGGAACGCACATAGCCAACAAGTTCTTCTTCCGGAATAGAAGGCATCTCGATGCAGAGTTCATCTTGAAGGAAAGGAATAATCTGCTCTTTGACAATCTTCAGCGCTTCCGCACCGGAAGCAGCATCCAAGGCATTGAGGAAGCCGAAAACGCGGTCCCTCAGCCTGAGCGCGCAGCCCATCAGCACCTTTTTATGGCGGGATGTCACAGGAAGGAAACTTTCGACAGCAACATTGTCGATATTCTTTATAGAGACAAGTTCTTCCTCTACATCATTCAGGTTGTAGATAAGGGCACCATGCCCGGCAGGCCTCCGCAGCACCGATCCATCGTCGCAGAGGAAGGGTTCGTTGTCTGGAGTGACAGCAATGGTATCAGTGTCCTTGGACTGATATGTAAAGCGGACATTGTAACGGACGCCGTATCGCTTCTCATATTCATCTTTAACCTCCGCAAGGGCAGTTTCGAATAATTCCCTGTGTTCAGGAGAGATCGTAATTGTAAGGTTCACGCTGCCGTCGGCATTACGCATATATTCCTGACCTTCAACAAGATGCTCTGCAAGGGCAGTCCGCACCTCGCCGGCATAACGGTGGAATTTGAGCACGCCTTTGGGCTTGCTGCCATATCCTAGGCCGGGTTCCTTCAGCAGCACAGAAGCCGTCGCACGGCAGTCATCGTCCGAATCGGCAGAAGGATTCCCGAACAGGGCTTCATCATAGAAGGCGAATTTCCTGATATTGGCCGTCAGACGGCGGACGGAATCGTTAACTTGCTCTAGCCCGCCGAAAATATCCTTAAACATTCTGGAGGCAGCCCCGGATGCCGGCACGAACTTTACCTTACCGTCCACATCCGCTTTCTGCAGATAATCTATGCATTCATCCTCCTGGGAGGGCGAGAGTACCGCTATTCCCCTGCCGGGAACTGCGGGAGCATCTATCTTCATCCACGGGAAACCCTCCCGGAAGTACTTCATTTGCTGGTCAATGGTCATATTCAGTGTTATTATCGGTTATTCGATCAGATATAGAACTCGCGGCGGTATCGGTACTGCTGCCTGAGCTCTTCAAAGCTTTCGGGGTGCACCCGGAACATGAAATCATCCGTAAAGACGGGGTAGTTATACTGGAAAACAGAAGTTATCTGTCCCTGGGTAAGCCCTGTGAGATCCAGTTTCACGGCTTCCAGCTCTTCCAGTTCCGTAGCCGGGAAGAACTCGTAGAGGGCTTCCAGCTTAAAGAATCTGGCAACGGCACGCACTGCGGCGGCAGTGGCACGCTGCTTGCCCTGATATGAGTAACCGGCTATGTGCGGAGTCGCAATCGTGACACTCTTTATCAACTTCACATCCACGTCCGGCTCATTGTTCCAGGTATCTATTATAACAGGGCCAAGTTTGGGAATAGCAGCCATAAGAGCCTCATCATCAACCACTTCACCACGGGCGGTATTGATAAATATAGCCCCGAACTTCATCTTGGCAAAAAAGTCCGTACCAGCCATCCTCTGGGTTCCGGGATTCAAAGGAACGCTCAACGATACGATATCTGAATTCTCAAGCAGATAATCCAAAGCCACGAACTGAGAGGACCCTTCCGCTTCTGCACGGGGAGGGTCGCAGAGGAGGACACGGAAACCCAGATGCCTGGCCATGCTCTCTATCCTGGAGCCCACATTCCCAACACCGACAATTCCCAGGGTTGCTCCCTGGAGGGGGATGCTTTCCCGGCTGGCAGCACCGTACAATGCCGAGAAGACATAATTCATAACCCCACCCGAGTTGCTTCCGGGGGCATTCTGCACGAATATCCCATTATCGTTGCAGAAGGGCATGTCGATATGGTCCATGCCTATTGCAGCGGTGGAAATGATCTTTACAGATGTGCCGGCAAGCAAAGCCTCATTACAGCGCGTCCTGGTGCGTATAACCAGCGCATCGGCATCCAGCAAGTCTTCCCTGCAGATGGCCCCGCCATCCTTATAGACAGTCTCGGCATAAGGTTCGAACACACCCTTGATAAAGGGAATAGCCTGATCAATGACAAATTTCATTTCAGTATCAGTTGTTTAACCGGCCCGTCGGCACTCTGGCCAATATACAGATCGTTCCCCGCAATGCTGGAATTGATCTTGGCAAGAAGGACATCTTTCTGCATGGCCAATTGGTTGCAGATGACGGAAGATGATAGGGTTATATACAGTTTCCCGTCCCGGAAGAATCGTTTGATAGTATAGGGCCCCGCTCCGGACACGGTATCCCAGGCAGAAAAGATAAGATTCGTATTATGCGTAGAGGCTGCGCCGCTTTCGGCGAGCATCTGTTTGAAAACCTCCGAGAGACTCAGGGCAGACTTGCGGGCAATCCTGTTACTCATTGCGGGTGAAGACGCCTCCTTTTGCCTCATAATAGGTCCTCTCAGAAGTGATTCCGTCCACGATTCCGCTCAGGCGCACCTTGTTGCAATCCGAAAGGAATATCTGCCCGAAATCATTGCCGGCAACCATGGTCAGCAGGTTCTGCACGCGACCCATGTCCAGTTTATCGAAAAGGTCGTCCAGAAGGAGTATGGGAGCATAGCCGCATCGCTCCTTCATAAGGCTGTACTGTGCAAACTTAAGGGCGACCAGGAAGGACTTCTGCTGCCCCTGCGAGCCGCACCTGCGTATAGGACGGCCGTCCATTTCGAAGAGCAGGTCGTCCCTCTGTATGCCTGCGGTAGTGAATTTAAGGATTGAATCCTTCTCCCGGCGGGAGCGGAAGATTTCAGCTAGTTTGCCGGATTCAAGGTCAGACCTGTAGCTGATCCCTACGCTTTCCTTCCCTCCCGATATCCGGCCATAGAACTCCTGAATACGCTTAGAAAGGTCTTCCGCAAGCGCCGCCCGCATGGAATGCACCGGGGAAGCAAAAGACTCCATCTGGCTGTCGATGATATCCATGAGCGCCCAGTCCGGCTGGCCGTCCTTCAGCATAGCATTGCGTTGAAGAAGCAATCTGGAATAATTCTGCACGGCGCTCAGGTACTCGGGGCTCATTTGCGAAATCACGGCATTGGCAAACTTGCGCCGCTCCTCGCCGGTTTCGCTCACCATGGCAGCATCTGCAGGAGAAACCATCACCACGGGCAGCAGCCCGATATGGTCTGCCAGCCTGGGATAGGGTTTGTCGTCCCTGCGCAAAGTCTTCCCGCTGCCGTTAACCTGTATACTGACTCTGGTATCCGGCCCGGAAGGCATGGAATACAGCCCCGAAAGTGCAAAGCCGTTGCAGCCGAAACGGAAGTTGAACCGGTCTGAAGTGGAAAAGGCGCTCTTCGTCATAGACAGGTACCATATGGCATCCATCAGATTGGTCTTTCCCTCACCGTTGCCCCCGGAAATGCAGTTTATATTCGGACAGAATTCCAGCTCCTGCAACTCGATGTTGCGGAAGTCCTGCACTACTATCTTCTTCAGATCCATACCACAAATATATAAATAAAATGGCTATCTTTGCAAGTCAAAACATTGAACTATGAGTTTGCAGCAAGATAAGATAAAGGCTCTTGTCGAGCGCAGGGCTTCGGCCCGGCTCGGAGGCGGCCAGAAAAGAATAGACGCCCAGCACGAAAAGGGCAAGCTCACCGCCAGGGAGCGCCTGGCAATCCTTCTGGACGAAGGCAGTTTCGAAGAATTCGACATGTTTGTCCAGCATCACTGCACAAACTTCGGAATGGAGAAATCGCATCCGGACGGCGACGGAGTGGTTACCGGTCTGGGAACCATTGCAGGCCGCCCGGTTTTCGT
>DGUE01000126.1 GCA_002393895.1 Bacteroidales bacterium UBA4318 | reverse complement strand
ACATTGGTGGCTTTGGAGTCGTTGATATAGAGGACTCCACCCACGCTGAGCACCGGCTCCAGCCTGTGCTCCACTGCCTTGAAGGTCTTGAGGCTGTTGCGTATCACTTCATTGTCGATGCCGGCAGCCTTTGCCGCCAGGGCGGCTGCCATGGAATTGTAGATGTTGTGCTTCCCGCCAAGAGCGAGTTCCTTCAGGTAGATCTCGCTCTCGCTCTGCTCGTAGCGGAGCACTATCTTGTCATCCTTCAGGAAAGCTCCCTGCGCAACCTCGGTCTTCTGGGTGAAGGGCAGCATCTTTGCCTGGAGGACTATCTTGTTGAGATGGTCGATGGTGATGGCATCGTCGGAGTCGAAGATGAAGCAGTCCTCGGGACGCAGGTTCTGAGTGATGCGGAACTTGGCCCGGATATAGTTCTCGAAGTTGTAGTCGTAGCGGTCGAGATGGTCCGGGGTGATGTTGGTGATGATGGCGATGTCCGGACGGAAATCGTAGCAGTTGTCCAGCTGGAAACTGCTGATTTCCAGCACGTAATAGTCGTGCTTCTCGGTTGCCACCTGCATCGCATAGCTCTTGCCTATATTGCCGCCCAGGCCCACGTTGAGGCCGGCGTTCTGAAGCAGGTAGTAGATGATGCTTGTAGTGGTGGTCTTGCCGTTGGATCCCGTGATGCACACTTTCTTCGCGCTGTCGTAACGCGCGGCAAATTCGATTTCAGAAATGATGTGTGTGCCTTTCTCGCTAAGCTTGCGCACCATAGGGGCAGTTGATGGAATGCCCGGGCTTTTGACTACCTCGTCGGCATTAAGGATGAGGGATTCAGTGTGCCCTCCCTGCTCGAAGGGGATGTCCCATTCGCGCAAAGTCTTGATGTATTCTTCTTTAATGCTGCCGTTGTCCGAAAGGAACACGTCGAATCCTTTCACCTTTGCGAGCACGGCTGCTCCAACTCCGCTCTCGGCCCCGCCGAGAATAACCATTCTTGCCATATAAATAAATACTATCTAATCTTAAGTAATGCCAAAGTGCTGACTGCCAGTATGATACCTATTATCCAGAAACGAGCGACTATACGCGGTTCCGGCATGTTCTTCTTCTGATAATGGTGGTGCAGGGGAGCCATCAGAAACACGCGCCTGCCTTCGCCGTATTTGTGGCGGGTGTACTTGAACCAGTATTTCTGGATAAGCACGCTCGCGCTCTCCACCAGGAAGATGCCGCAGAGAAGCGGAAGGAGGAGTTCCTTGCGGATCAGCACCGAGCTCACGCCTATGATGCCTCCGATGGTAAGGCTACCCGTGTCGCCCATGAACACCTGGGCGGGGAAGGTGTTGTACCAAAGGAATCCTATCAGGGCCCCCACCAGTGCAGCCATGAAGATTGCTATCTCGCCGGTGCCGGGGAGGTACATGATATTGAGGTACTCGGAGTTGATTACGTTGCCCCCGAGATATGCCAGCAGGCCGATTACCACCGCGACGATTGCGGAGGTGCCTGCGGAGAGGCCGTCCAGACCGTCGGTGAGGTTCACTCCGTTTGAGCAGGCAAGAACCACCACAATGATCATTATCATGTAGATGCCCCAGGAGCAGTACACTCCGAGCTGTCCGTGGAAGGGTGAGAGCCAGGAATAATCGAATTCATGTGCCTTCACGAAGGGGATCGTGGTGACTAGCTGGTCGGTAGGGATGTCTTTGCTGATGCACACGGTGAGGGCTATCAGCAGGCCAAGCAGGAACTGAAGCACGAGCTTGCCCTTTTCCGACATGCCGTTCTTGTTGTGCTTGAATACCTTGATGTAGTCGTCGGTGAAGCCTATTCCTCCGCACCAGAGGGTGGTGAGGATGAGCAGCTGGATGTAGATGTTGCCCAGGTCGCAGACCAGCAGCACGCTCACAAGCAGCGACAGCACTATGATAATGCCGCCCATCGTGGGGGTGCCCTTCTTCTCCATCTGGCCGGCCAGGCCGAGGTCGCGTATGCTTTCGCCTATCTGCTTTCGCTGAAGCCAGCGGATGATGCGTCCGCCCGCGAAGAAGGCAATCAGCATGCTTATGACCACGGCGGCCATAGCCCTGAAGGTCAGGAAGTTCACCAGCCCCATTCCGGGGAAGTCTATATCTTTGAGATGTGTAAAGAGATGGTACAGCATTATCTTATCAGTTCAAATATTCCGTTTACTATTTCGCGTTCGTCGAAATGATGTTTGGTGGTGCCGATGATCTGGTAGGTCTCGTGCCCCTTGCCGGCAATGAGTATGGTGGAGGATGGCTTCGCCAGGGTTATGGCGGCCTTGATGGCCTCCCTGCGGTCGGTGATGCAGACAACTTTCAGCAGACCTGCCTTGCTGAACCCTGTCTTAATCTCCTCTATTATCGCATCCGGATCCTCCGTGCGGCAATTGTCGGAGGTGACGAAGATGCGGTCTGCAAGTTTCTCGGCTATGGCAGCCATCTCGGGGCGCTTGCTGCGGTCGCGGTCGCCGCCGCATCCGAAGAGACACACAAGTTCCCTTTCGGGGCAGATGTCGCGAAGTGTCTCCAGCACATTCTCCAGCGCATCGGGAGTATGGGCGTAATCGATTACGACAGCAAGGTCGCGCGGGCCTCGCAAGGTCTCAAGGCGTCCCGGGGCAGGTTCGAGCTTGCTGATTGCCAGGAGGGCCTCCTCTGCAGTGGTGCCAAGGGCGAGCGCGGTGCAGTAGATTGCGAGTATGTTGTAGGCATTATGCCTGCCGGTGAGTTTTGTCCATGCCTCGATTCCGTCGATACGGAGCAGCATGCCCTCGAAACTCTCCTCAAGTATCCTGCAGCTGTGGTCTGCAACTCCTCGGCAGGAGTAGGTGACCACCTTTGCATTGCAGTTCTGCACCATCACCGGGCCGTTCTTGTCGTCGGCGTTGATGATTGCCACGGCATCCTTGCGAAGCCCGTCGAAGAACAGTTTCTTGCAGCGAAGGTACTCCGCGAAAGTCTTGTGATAGTCCAGATGGTCGTGGGTGAGATTCGAGAAGATGCCCACCTTGAATTCCAAGCCGGCGGTGCGGTCCTGCTCGATGCCTATGGAACTGACTTCCATGAAGCAGT
>DGUE01000200.1:3981-4118 GCA_002393895.1 Bacteroidales bacterium UBA4318 | reverse complement strand
ATGTTCCCGCACCACGAGTGCGAAATCGCCCAGAACGTAGCTTCCCGCGGCACCCAGGGCGTGCACTATTGGGTGCACAATAATATGATCACCATCAACGGGCAGAAGATGGGCAAGAGCCTCGGCAACTTCATCAC
>DGUE01000200.1:938-3806 GCA_002393895.1 Bacteroidales bacterium UBA4318 | reverse complement strand
GCCCTGCAGGCCTCTGAGAAGGCATATAAGAAGGTGATGCAGGCTGCGAAGGACCTTTATTCGATGGCGGGCAAGCACGTTCCGAATATCCCTTACGGAGAGCTTTCGGATGCCGTTGCGCCGGATACCTGCCCCGCAGATAATGCAGAGGTGAAGGCCGTTTTCGAAGGCGTTTACGATGCTCTCTGCGACGACATGAACACCCCTATCGCTATCAGCCATATCTTCGACGCCGTGCGTATAATCAACTCCGCCAAAGCCGGGCAGATCAAGCTCGCCGCCGGCGATGTGGATACGCTGGTGCAGATATTCGACGACATTGTGTTCGGCGTTCTCGGGCTTCGCGATGAGGAAGCCGCCGAGGCCGGTTCCGGCAAGGTGGTGAGCGGCCTTATGGATATGGTGCTCGCCGAGCGTGCAAAGGCCAAGGCCAACAAGGACTGGGCTACTTCGGATGCCATCCGCGATGCGCTGAAGGCCCTGGGTATCACTGTCAAGGATACGAAGGACGGGGCAGAGTGGACTATAGAGTAGCCTATGAAGTTTATCAGTTGGAACGTTAACGGCCTGCGGGCTGTTGCAGGCAAGGGCTTCGCGGATATCTTTGCGGAGCTGGACGCGGATTTCTTCTGCATCCAGGAAACTAAACTCCAAGCCGGGCAGATTGACCTTGAGTTTCTGGGTTATACCTCCTACTGGGATTATGCCGACAAGAAGGGTTACTCCGGCACGGCCATCTGGGCAAAGCACGAGCCGCTGAGCGTGGCATACGGCATCGGAGTGGATGAACACGACCACGAAGGGCGCGCCGTAACGCTTGAATATCCTGATTTCTACCTGGTTAACACCTACGTTCCCAACTCACAGGACGGGCTTCGCCGCCTGGACTACCGTATGCGCTGGGAGGATGATTTCCGCTCCTATGTGAGCAGGCTTGCGGAGAAGAAGGGCGTTATAATCTGCGGAGATATGAACGTTGCGCATGAGGAGATTGACCTCAAAAACCCCGATACCAATCACTTCAATGCCGGTTTTTCCGATGAAGAACGCGGAAAGATGACAGAGTTGCTGGGCGCAGGATTTATCGACAGTTGGCGCAGCCAACATCCGGAAGAAGCCAAATACTCCTGGTGGAGTTACCGCATGGCCGCCCGCGAAAGGAACGTTGGCTGGCGCATCGACTATTTCCTGGTTTCCGCCGGCCTCGCCTCCCGCATCGCCTCAACCGACATTCATAACGAAATATTCGGTTCCGACCACTGTCCGGTCGAATTGATTCTGGCTTAATAGAGTGTTCCCGGTGTCCCGAAAACACGGACACCGGGAACGAAAACCCCATAAAAATGTTCCCGGTCCCCATTTTATTGGGACACCGGGAACAGTGTTTAAATGTTGATGGCTCCTACAGATCCATCAACTGATCCTGCACTGCCTCGTCCTTGCGGCCGACCACGATATCCTGGTAGTCGGAGAGGCCGGTGCCGGCGGGAATCAGATGGCCGCAGATGACGTTCTCTTTCAAGCCCTCGAGGTGGTCGACGCGGCCGCGGATGGCGGCTTCGCTGAGCACCTTCGTGGTCTCCTGGAAGGACGCTGCGGAGATGAAGCTGTTGGTACGCAGAGCTGCGCGGGTGATACCCTGGAGCATCAGACGTGCCGTTGCGGGCTCAGCCGGACGGGCAGTGATGCCCTTGCGGCCCTGACGCTCGAGAGAGGCATTCTCGCTGCGCATATCGCGTGCGCTCACGAGGTCGCCCATCACGTAACGCTCGCTGTCACCGGGCTCCAGAACGAGGAACTTGCCGTAGATAGCGTCGTTCACATCCATGAACAGGCTCTTGTCCACAAGTTCGTCCTGAAGGAATTCGGTGTCGCCGGGGTTGGTGATTTCCACCTTGCGCATCATCTGGCGTACGATGATTTCGAAGTGCTTGTCGTTGATCTTCACACCCTGCAGGCGATAAACGGCCTGAACCTCATTCACAATATATTCCTGGGCTTTTACGGGACCGAGGATATTGAGAATGTCGGAAGGGGATACGCCGCCGTCGGACAGCGGAGTTCCGGCCTTCACATAGTCGTTCTCCTGCACAAGGATCTGCTTGGTCATAGGCACCAGGTAGTGCTTCTCGATGCCGCTGCGGTTCTTGACCGTAATCTCGCGGTTACCCCTCTTCACCTTGCCCATGATAACCTCACCGTTGATTTCGGAGAGGATGGCAGGGTTGGAAGGATTGCGGGCCTCGAAGAGCTCGGTGACTCGCGGCAGACCGCCGGTGATATCGGATGCCTTGCCGATTGCGCGGGGGATCTTGATGATGATGTCGCCAATCTTCACCTGGGTGCCGTTCTCAACGGTGACGTGCGCTCCCACAGGCAGGTTGTACTGCTTGAGGGTCTCGCCGCCTTCGCCGAGGATGACGAGGGTGGGGTTCTTGGTCTTGTCCTTCGATTCGATGATCACCTTGTCGGTGCTCATGCTGAATTCGTCGGCATTGTCCTTGCGGAAGGTTACGCCCTCGATCATGTTCTCGAAGGCCACCTTACCTGCAGTTTCGACCAGGGTGACAGCGTTATAAGGATCCCATTCGCAGATGCGGTCGCCCTTCACGACCTTGTCTCCGTCCTTCTTATAGAGGATAGCGCCGTAAGGGATGTCGTACTGCGAGTATGCATATCCGGTATTCTCGTCAACGATGCGGAGTTCGGTCATGCGGCTGACCACGACGGTCTCGGAGTTGCCTTCGTCACCGATTCTTTCGATGGTACGGAGCTCCTCGAACTGGAGCTTGCCGTTGTACTTGGAATCGATGCTGGAATCAACCACGGAACCACCGGCGGTGCCACCGACGTGGAAGGTACGCAGGG
>DGUE01000200.1:0-880 GCA_002393895.1 Bacteroidales bacterium UBA4318 | reverse complement strand
AGGTACGCAGGGTCAGCTGGGTACCAGGCTCACCGATGGACTGTGCTGCGATGACGCCGACTACCTCGCCCTTTTCAACCATGCGGCTGGTGGCCAGGTTGCGTCCGTAGCACTTCGCGCACACGCCGCGACGGCTCTCGCAGGTCAGAACGCTGCGGATCTCCACCTGCTCGATGGGCAGGGTGTCGATGAGCTCGGCCTGTGCCTCGCGGATTTCCTCGCCTGCATGCAGGATGAGTTCTCCGGTGAGAGGGTTGAAGATGTCGTGCACGGTGGTGCGTCCGAGGATGCGTTCGCCGAGGCTCTCGACCACCTCATCCTTATTCTTGATGGCGGTGGCGATGAGGCCGCGGAGCGTGCCGCAATCCTCTTCGGTGATGATCACGTCGTGCGATACGTCCACCAGACGCCTTGTCAGGTAACCTGCGTCAGCGGTCTTGAGGGCGGTATCGGCCAGACCTTTACGTGCGCCGTGCGTGGAGATGAAGTATTCGAGCACCGTCATGCCTTCCTTAAGGTTGGAGATGATAGGGTTCTCGATGATCTCTGCGCCGGCAGCGCCGCTCTTCTGTGGCTTGGCCATAAGGCCGCGCATGCCGCAGAGCTGCTTGATCTGCTGGGTTGAACCACGGGCGCCGGAGTCGAGCATCATGAACACGGGGTTGAAGCCCTGCTGGTCGGCGGAAATCTGTTTGGTAACGATTCCGGTCAGCTTGTTGTCGATGCCGGTCCAAAGGTCGATGACCTTGTTGTAGCGCTCGTTGTTGGTGATGAAGCCCATCGCGTAGTTGTTCTTGATATCGCCGACCTGCTTGTATCCGGAGTCGATGAGTTCGTCCTTCTCCTTGGGGATGATGACATCGCCGAGGTTGAAGGAGAT
>DGUE01000127.1:4531-6300 GCA_002393895.1 Bacteroidales bacterium UBA4318 | reverse complement strand
GCTGCTTTCCGCAGTCGAGAATACCCTGCTGATAGCGCTGATAGCGTCCGTCATCGCCACTCTGCTGGGGACGGTCGCCGCCATCGGCATCTACAACATGAAGGGCCGTAGGAAGAACGTGATGACCTTCCTGAACAATATCCCGATGATCAATCCCGACATCATCACCGGCGTATCGCTCTTCCTGCTCTTCGTCTTCCTGCACATATCGCAGGGATACACGACCGTCATACTCGCCCATATCACCTTCTGCACGCCTTACGTCGTGCTCAACGTGATGCCCAAGCTGAGCCAGATGAATCCCAACACCTACGAAGCGGCCTTGGACCTCGGTGCAACCCCAGCCCAGGCCCTGCGCAAGGTGCTCATCCCTGCTCTCAGGCCGGGAATGATCTCGGGATTCATCCTCTCGTTCACCATGAGTCTGGACGACTTCGCGGTCACCTTCTTCACCCGCGGAACCATAGGGCTGGACACCCTTTCGACCTATATCTACACGGACGCGCGCAAAGGAGGCCTCACCCCTGAGCTCAAACCGCTGATGACCATACTTTTCCTCCTCATCCTGGTGGTCCTTCTCGTTATCAACATCCGTCAAACAAAGAATTCAGATAAGAAATGAAAAAACTGCTTGCCATCGCGGCCGTAATCGCCGCAGCCGTATCCT
Source organism: Bacteroidales bacterium UBA4318 (assembly GCA_002393895.1). The sequence continues at coordinate 5,633 of DGUE01000127.1, read as the reverse complement.
GCTCCTCCAACCGTGAGCAGATTCTCAAGGTCTACAATTGGTCCGACTATATAGACGAGTCGGTGCTTCCCGAGTTCGAAGAGTGGTACAAGGCCCAGACCGGCGAAGACATCAAAGTCGTCTACCAGACCTTCGACGTCAACGAGACCATGCTCTCCAAGATCGAAAAAGGCCATGAGGACTACGACGTGGTATGCCCGTCCGACTATATCATCGAGCGTATGCTCAACACCGGGCTCATCCTTCCCCTCGACTTCGCGTCCATCCCGGATTCCATCAACTACATCGCGCTGAACAAGTCTCCCTACATGCTCAAGATGTTCAGGGAGATCAATCCCAAGTTCGATGCGAATGATTATTCCGTGCCCTATATGTGGGGAACCACCGGCATCCTTTACAATACCAAGGAAGTCACTGCCGAGGAAGCCGGCACATGGGACATTATCCGCAACCCCAAGTTCGCAGGCAGGATTCTCATCAAGGATGCTCCCCGCGATGTCTACGGCCCCGTTCTCATCTATCTCAAACAGAAGGAACTCGCCGAAGGAAGCGTCACTCTCCAGGAGCTCATGTGGGATTCTTCCGACGAGTCGATTGCAGCCGTGGAGTCTTATCTCAAGCAGGTCAAGGACGGAGTCCTGGGCTGGGAAGCCGATTTTGGCAAGGAGCAGATGACAAAGGACCGCGGAGTCGTTTCGCTCAACTGGAGCGGCGATGCCGTATGGGCAATTGAAGAGGCCGCGGAAGTTGGCGTCAGCCTCGATTACATCGTTCCCGAAGAAGGCAGCACCGTATGGTTCGACGGCTGGGTAATCCCCAAGTATGCCAAGAACGTGAAGGCCGCCAGCTACTTCATCGACTTCATGTGCCGTCCCGACATTGCCATCCGCAACATGGAAGAAACCGGCTATGTGGCTGCAAACGGCGCCATCGAGGTGCTTGAAAGCCAGATAGACGATGAGTACGAGCCCATCAACCTTACTTACTTCTTCGGCGCCGACGCCGACAGCGTGCGCGTGAATCCCGTTCTCTACCCCGACCAGGCCGTTATCGACCGCTGCGCTCTCGAGCACGACTGGGGCCAGGATACCGACAAACTCCT
>DGUE01000127.1:0-4408 GCA_002393895.1 Bacteroidales bacterium UBA4318 | reverse complement strand
ATCATAGTTGTCGCTCTCGCCGCCCTGGCTGCCGGATACATCGTTTCCAAGAAGAACAAGCGCGGACACAAGAAACACGGGAAAAGATAATTTTTCGTATATTGCAGAAAAATAACCGATATGCTTGATTCCACACGCGGGCTCTACGTCGCCCATTGCCAAGAAGGCCCTATTTCGATTTGCGGTAAGATGGCCAACCGCCACGGACTTATCGCCGGTGCCACCGGTACGGGTAAAACCGTCTCCCTCCAGGTGCTTGCCGAGACCTTCAGCCAGGCAGGTGTCCCCTGCTTCATGGCGGACATGAAAGGAGATCTCAGCGGTGTCAGCCAGCCTGGTGCCCTGAGCGGTTTTATTGAGAAGCGCATGCCCGAGTTCGAGATCGAGAATCCCCAGTTCGCGGGCTGCCCCGTGAGGGTCTACGACGTATTCGGTGAGCAGGGGCATCCCATGCGCACGACCATTTCCAACATGGGTCCCATGCTTCTCAGCCGTCTGCTGGGCCTTAACGAAGTGCAGAGCGGAGTGATGGATATCATTTTCCGCGTTGCGGACGACAAGGGCCTGCTGCTTCTCGACCTCAAGGATCTCCGCGCCATGGTAGCCTACGTAGCAGACCACGCTGCAGAATACAAGGTCGTCTACGGAAATGTGAGCGATGGCAGCATCGGGGCCATCCAGCGGGCACTTCTCAGCCTCGAGAGCCAGGGTGCCGAAAGATTCTTCGGCGAGCCTGCCTTCGACATCTACGACCTTCTCCAGACCAACTGCGGAAAGGGCATCCTAAGCGTTCTGGCAGCAGATAAGCTGATGCAGAACCCCAAGCTCTACTCCACCTTCCTGCTTTGGCTCCTGTCTGAAATCTATTCCAAACTGCCCGAGGTCGGAGATCTGGAACTGCCTAAGTTCGTATTCTTCTTCGACGAGGCACACACTCTCTTCGACGAGACTCCCAAAGCGCTCGTAGACAAGATTGAGCAGGTGGTACGCCTTATCCGTTCCAAAGGTGTAGGTGTATACTTCATCACCCAGTCCCCTACCGACATTCCCGAGAACATCCTCGGTCAGCTTGGTAACCGCATCCAGCACGCCCTGCGCGCCTATACTCCCAAAGACCAGAAGGCTGTCCGCACTGCGGCGGAGACTTTCCGCCCGAATCCCGCTTTCAAGACGGCGGATGCTATCATGGAGCTTGGCACCGGTGAGGCTCTGGTTTCGTTCCTTGACGAGAAAGGTGCTCCCCAGATCGTGCAGCGCGCAAAGATACTCTTCCCTCTGAGCCAGATCGGTGCAATCACCGAGGCCCAGCGCAGGCAGCTCATCAACAGCTCAATGATTGCAGGGAAATACGATACTCCCATCGACCGCGAAAGCGCCTTCGAGGTGCTTCTGGCAGATGCCCAGCGCGCAGAAGAAGAGCAGGAGGCCCAGGCCGCCGCAGTGGAGGAGCAGAAAGTGAAATCTGAGAAGGCTGCCAAGGAGAACGGCAATTCCAAGGGCACCAAGAGCATTTTCAGCAAGATAGCCAAGGCCGCGGCCGGAGCTGTCATTACCAGTGTCACCGCCTCCGTGGGAACCGCGGTCGCCAATTCCGTAACCGGCAAGAAGTCCAGCACTACCAGTGGCAAAAACATCGCCAACAAGGCGATCAAGAGTGCCACCAGCACTGCAACCAGGACCCTTACCCGTTCGATACTAGGTAATTTACTGAAGTAAGCTTCTCTTATTCGCTTGAAATAAGATAATCGGCCGAAGCAAGTTCGCCGGCAATCCACACCAGGTCGCCTTCTTCAAAAACGAAGTCCGGCCTGGGATTGGTAATTATATCGGTGCCGCGCATGACACTTATCACCATGCAGGCGAACTTTCTCATATCCACCGACTTAAGGCTTCTGCCCACGAGGTAGGAATCCGCCTTGAGCTGCACGCTGCGCACGTCGAATGCGGGTTCCTCGGCAGTCTCTTCATAAGCCACGGCATCCGCCATCATCTTCTTGAGTGATGCAAGCTGCTCCTTCGTTCCCACGGCCAGCAGCGAATCGCCAGGATAGATAAACTCGTCTCCCGAAGGGATGAGGAGGCTGCGGCTGCCGCGTGTGATCTTGATTATGTTGGCGCCGGTTTCAGCCCGGAAGGGTATTTCTTTCAACTGGCGGCCGACCAATGTGGAGTCCGCTGAAACCTTGATAGATTCCAGGTGCACGTCGTAGCCGGCCATCTTTGAGCGGATTGAGCTGGTAACAGGCTTGCTCTTGCGCTCCTGCATCTCTTTTGCATGCAGATTGTCGAAGAACTGGCTCTCCATGGAAGCTGCCCTGTTGCGCATGTGGGAACGGGAGAAGAAAAAGAGGATTAACCCCCCGACCAGAAGCAACACTACCGACCAGCCCGCGAGTTCGAAGTGGGTGGAAATGACCACCAGCACATAACCGAGAGCGAGGAAGAAGCGGCCCAGAAGCAGCCCCAGGATAGGCCAGTGGTTAGATTGCTTCGCCTTCATGAGGTTACGGGCATACACATCGGTAGAGCCTTTATTCACCGCAAGCCCGTAAAGCAGAGGAGACATTACAACCAGTGTGATGCCCACGGCCACTAGATTCTGAAGGAAACCGCTCACATTAGGCATCAGGCGGCCTACAAGTGGCTCCAGCCATGCACGGGAGGCAATCATTATGGCGATGAGGATGACACTGTAAAGGAAGATGCGAAGGAAGTAGGCAGATAGCAGTTTGTGCCAGTCGCTCTTCTCCGCAGCGGACGATGCCGAATGACTTTCCATCTGGTTGATGCGCTCCAGAGTGCGTGGCTTGAGCTTCCGCAGCAGCCACTCGTAAGAGGGGCCCGCCAGCCGTATCATGTACGGAGTGGTAAAGGTAGTTATAACGGATACCGCCACAATCACCGGATAGATAAAGTCCCGCATCACGCCGAGGCTGACACCCACTCCGGCAATGATGAATCCGAATTCACCGAGCTGCGCGAGGCTGAAGCCTGTCTGCACTGAGTTCTCCAGACCATTACCGGTGAGGAGGATGCCTGCGGCGCTGAAGAATATGTGCGTAACTATCACAAGAACAGCTAACAGCAGGATTATCAGCCAGTTATGAAGGATAACCTCCGGCGCGATCATCATACCCACCGACACGAAGAAGATTGCGCCGAACAGGTCTTTGATGGGGCGGACCAGATGCTCTATATGCTCGCTCTCGATGGTCTCTGCCATAATTGAACCCATCACGAACGCGCCAAGCGCAGATGAGAAGCCTGCAGCGGATGCAATCGTTACCATCGCGAAACAAAGCCCTATGCTAACCAGGAGAAGTATCTCGTCGTTGACATACTTGCGTGCCTTCTTCAGCAGTGTGGGGATAAGATATATACCCACAACGAACACAAGGATGATGAAGAAGAGCAGCTTGGCCATTGCTCCGGCCAGTTCTCCCCCGGCAAATTGGTTGGAAACGGCCAGGGTGGAAAGCAGCACCATCAGGAGAATGGCGATAAGGTCTTCCACCACCAGCGTACCAAACACCAGGCCTGCCCAGGGCTTGTCCTTAAGGCCCATATCCTCATAGGATTTAAGCACCACGGCGGTGGACGACATGCTCATGAGGCCAGCCAGGAAGATGCTTTCCATCACCGTCCAGCTGAGTGCCTGGCCAATTATGAAACCTATAATAAACACGCCCAGGAACTTGGTTCCGGCGGTCACCAGGGCACCGCTTCCAACTTTCAGAAGCTTCTTGAAGCTGAATTCCAGCCCCAGGCCGAACATCATGAAGATAAGGCCTATCTCAGACCACTGGTGAACAGCTTCTGCGCTGGAGATATTGAAAAAGAACTTCACATTCGGGCCTATGAGGAAACCGGCTATGATGTAGCCTAGGATAAGCGGTTGCTTCAGGGCCTTGGAGATGATGGTAAATACACCCGCCGATATCAGGATAACGGCAAGATCGCGCACAAGATTGAGTTCGTCAGACATTTATTCGCTGTATCCAATGAGTTTTACCGGGCCGAGAAGACCGGAAGGCAGGAGTTTGTCGCCTGCATTGTAGAAACGCCGCACATTGGTCACGGGTTTCTCGCCACGCTGACGGTCCCCTATCATTCGGTTGACCCAGAGGTTCGTTACATTCACTTCTATTGTGTTCTCACCCTCCTTCAGATAAGGGAGGATGTCGCAGGAGATGTATGGACTCCGCCAGAGGACGCCTGCATTGTGCCCGTTGATGACGACTTCAGCCATCACCCGCACGTCCCCGAGGTCCAGGCGGCATTCGTCCATGCCCTTGAGCCTGCCGGCAGGAATGCTGAAGGAGCTCCTGTAGTTGGCGGTTCCGGAGAAGTACTTCACGACCGGATCGCTGTTGGAGCTCCAATCGTTCAGTGTGGAGAAGGTCTCAAG
>DGUE01000046.1 GCA_002393895.1 Bacteroidales bacterium UBA4318 | reverse complement strand
ACATGGATTTTTTTCATAACTTGCAATGCTTTTTTAGCGGACAGTGGGTCGTCGATCCTTCACCTACAAACCTTATTCGTACTAAGGCAATATTCTTATTCAGGTCCTGGATCAACGGGCCGGGCGGGGCACAAAATATACACGGGTCTTACCCATTTGCCAAAATTGAGAACCGCCCGGCTCCATTGTCCTTTGTTAAACTTTCTTTATCGGCATAAATTTACTACTTTTGTCAAACAAACCTGGTTGGCAGAAAACTACGCTGCAAATCTAAGGTTTGCATAACCAACGACACTTTCATGGCTAAAACCCGTTTCCTCCCGCTATTCCTCCTGCTTTTGTTTTTGGCGCAATGCTGTGGCTTCGAAGACCGGGACTGGATGTTTTATGGCAGGGGCCCTTTCAAATTATCTGTCGAGATAACTCCCGACAGGCCAGTTGCCGAAATCACAAACAGCGTCAAGCGCGACATCGACCTGATGGATCCTTCTGCGGATCCTGTTATTAAGCAAATGGTGCTGGCCCGCGACGAGTTTTTCGGACAATTCTAAAATAACGATATGAGAAGTATTTCAAAGTGTTTCGCCCTTTCTGCAATGACTGTTTTACTGTCTCTTTCCTGCGCGAAAGCTCCCGGTACCGCCCGGGAAAAACTGCTCGGTTGCCTCAAGGCATCGGTGGATGCCGGCAAAATCCTTTATGGACATCAGGATGACCTGTGTTATGGGCACAGCTGGTGCGTGGAAGACCCAGCAAACGATCCTCTGGAGCGTTCCGACGTGAAGGATGTCTGCGGAAAGTATCCCGCCGTGCTCGGCCTCGAACTTGGCGAAATCGAACTTGGAGGCGACAAGAGCCTGGATGCCGTGCCATTCGAACTCATCCGCCGTTCCGCGCTGAAGCAGGTGGAGAGGGGAGGAGTGGTCACCTTCTCCTGGCATCCCCGAAATCCCCTCACGGGGGACAGCGCCTGGGACGTCAGCTCAGACAAGGTGGTGGCTTCCATCCTCGAAGGTGGCGAGAACCACGCCAAGTTCATGGGATGGCTGCAGATTCTGGGGGATTTCTTCGACACCCTGCGCGATGCCGACGGAAAGCTCATCCCCTTCATCTTCCGCCCCTGGCACGAGAATACCGGGAGCTGGTTCTGGTGGGGACAGAAACTCTGCACCCGCGAGCAGTACATCGCCCTGTGGCAGATGACCTTCGACTATCTGGAGAAGGAACGGGGATTCGACAACATCCTCTGGTGCTTCTCTCCTAACATGGATGTGGATGCCAAGGGCTATATGGAACGCTATCCCGGCGACGGGATCATAGACATACTCGGCTTCGATGCCTATACCCAGCAGACGGATGAGGCCGGAGCTCCTGCCGCTTGCAGGAAATTCCGCAAGGAACTGACCTGGAGCCTCAAGTTCCTGACCCGCCTGGGCAAGGAGCACGGAAAGGTCATAGCCCTCTCCGAAACCGGTCTGGAGGGTTTCGGCTATCCCACATGGTGGATGGATGCCCTCTATCCCGCCATCAAGGATTATCCCATCGCCTATGTGCTTACCTGGCGCAACGCCTGGGACAAGCCGGAGCACTTCTTCGGCCCTTGGAAGGGCTTCAAATACGAAGAGGACTTCAAGAATTTCGCAGATCAGGAACAAATAATATTGCTTTAGCGTTATGGATTTCAAGCAGAGAGAAAGTTTCCTCCGTGCACGTCACGAAGAATTGCTCAAGAGGATCAATGTGCCCGTCGAGGATAACGGGATTTACGAAAGATACGAGTTTCCGGTGGTGACCGCCGACCATGCCCCTCTGGAGTGGCGCTACGACTTCGACCCTGCCAGCAACCCCTACCTCATGGAGCGATTCGGCATCCATGCCGCATTCAATGCCGGCGCCATCAAGATAAAGAACCGTTACTATATGGTGGTGAGGGTGGAGGCTGCCGACCGTAAGTCTTTCTTCGCCGTCGCTGAGAGCACCCATGGCACACACGGCTTCCGTTTCTGGGACCGTCCTGTAACTATGCCAGAATACGGGGAGCCGGCCACCAATGTTTATGACATGCGCCTGACTGCCCACGAAGATGGCTGGATCTATGGCATCTTCTGCGTCGAGCGCAAGGATCCCGCTGCGCCCGAAGGAGATCTTTCCTCCGCCGTGGCGGCAGCCGGAGTGGCACGCACCAGGGACTTACGCACCTGGGAGCGCCTGCCGGACATCCAGGCAGGCAGCCAGCAGCGCAACGTGGTGCTTCACCCCGAGTTCGTGAACGGCAAATATGCTCTCTACACGCGCCCTCAGGACGGATTCATCGATGCCGGAAGCGGCGGCGGAATAGGCTGGGCCCTGGTGGATACCATGGAAGGTGCAGTCATACGCGACGAGAAGATCATCAACACCCGCCACTATCATACCATCAAGGAAAGCAAGAACGGTGAAGGCCCCGCTCCGATCAAGACTCCCAAAGGCTGGTTGCATCTGGCCCACGGAGTGCGCGGATGCGCATCCGGCCTGCGCTACGTCCTTTATATGTATATGACCGCCCTCGACGATCCTTCACGCGTGATTGCCGAGCCGGCCGGTTTCTTCATGGCTCCGCAGGGAGAGGAATACATCGGGGATGTGATGAACGTGCTCTTTTCCAACGGCTGGATTGCCGACGAGGACGGCACAGTCTACATCTATTATGCATCCAGCGACACCCGCATGCACGTGGCGGTTTCCAGTATAGACCGCCTGACGGACTATTGCCTGAATACGGCTCCGGACGGCTTCCGCACCGGACTGACCGTGGAGCGCCTGAACAAATTGATCGATAAAAACCTCGGCCGCAAATGAGTACCATTCGCACATCCTTCGCAGAGAAGGTGGGATACGGTTTCGGGGATATGTCTTCCTCGATGTTCTGGAAGATATTCTCCTACTATCTGCCCTTCTTCTATAGTAACATTTTCGGCCTCAGACTGGACCAGGTGGCCCTCCTGCTGGTTATCACCCGCATCTGGGATGCGGTCAGCGACCCTATGATGGGTATACTCGCGGACCGCACCCGCACCCGCTGGGGGAAGTATCGCCCGTATCTGCTTTTCATGGCCCTGCCCTTCGCGCTTAGCGGCATATTGCTTTTCACCACTCCCGATGCCGGCCCCACTTTCAAGCTGGTCTGGGCCTATGTGACCTATATCCTGATGATGACGGTCTACACCGGAATCAATGTGCCTTACGGAGCGATGCTGGGGGTGATGACGGATGACTCCGACACCAAGACCGTATTCAGTTCCTTCCGCATGTTTTTCGCTTATGCGGGTAGTTTCATCGCCCTGTTCTGCTGGGAGCCGCTTTGCAATGCCATGGGCGGATACGACACTTCCGCAGGCTGGCAGCACGCGATGTTCGTAATCGCCACCGCCTGCTTCATATTGTTCCTGTTCTGCTTTGGAATGACGCGCGAAAAACTGCATACGGTGAGCACCGCCTCTGTCGGGAGCGACCTCAAGAGCCTGGTGCGCAATGTCCCCTGGTGGATACTGATAGGAGCGGCGCTTTGCTCCAATCTCTTCTGCACGGTCCGAGGCAGCACGGTGGCTTATTTCTTCAGCGATGTGATAGGCAGCGAAGTGCATCTGAATCTCGGCAGCTGGAGTTTCCTGTTCTATGCAGGTCTCTTCCTTTCAATAGGGGAAGTCTGCAATATGATAGGCGTGGCCCTGGCGGTTCCGCTGGCTGCACATTTCGGAAAGAAGACCACGTATATGCTTTCGTTCGCCTCGCTGATAGTACTGAGCATAGCTTTCTTCTATATCCCCGTCAGCGGCAGCGGATACTGGTGGATGCTTGTGCTGCAGGTGCTGATCAGCATCTGCACGGGAGTGCTTTTCCCCATGGTCTGGAGTATGTATGCAGATGTGAGCGATTACGCCGAGAACAGGGACGGGTCTGCTTCTACCGGGCTGATTTTCTCGTCATCTTCGATGGCACAGAAGTTTGGAGGGGCGTTCGGAGGTGCTGCCGTGATGTGGTTGCTGGCCGCATTCGGATACGATACTACCGCTGGCGCGGTGCAGACCCCGGAGGCTTTGAACGGCCTGAAACTGCTGATGAGCTGGATACCCGCCGCAGTGGCCGCCCTGGCAGTGGTCGTGGTTTCGTTCTATCCCCTTACCCGCAGCCGTATGGAGCTTATTCAGAAGGAGTTGGCAGGCAAGCGGGGATTGTCTTGAGCACCGGCGCACTGCTCATATCCTGAGGGTTCGTGCCGGGCTCGTCCTGTGGGATGCTTTGGCCTATGAGGGCGAAGAGTTGCTGCCAGTAGAGCGGGAATTCTCCGTCCTCGTTCTTGAAGTTCATAGGTTTGGCATCGAAGAGATAGTCTCCGTCCGGAGTGCGATAGCTGTCGCGCACCAGTTCGGAGCAGTACATCGCTTCGTTGTCCGGGCTGAACCATACGTCGTATGGGCGGCCGAGGAACTTCTTGGCATTTTCTACATACTGTGCCGCTTTCCTGCTATTTTTCAGGCGCTTGATTATATATGTGGGTTGGGAACCGTCTTTCAGCGTGAATTCCTTTAGCATCGTGTCCAGAGGGTGACGGTCCACTCCGTGCTTGATGGTGGCGTCGATTATCCAGGTGGTGTCTTTGCCTACTTCCAGTATTGCCACGTGAATCAGGTTGAGGGCGTCTTTGCTGCCCGTGGCGGCGCTGATAGCCCCGTCCATCTCGGACTCGTCCAGGCTGTAATCCGCTGGAATTCCGACAAACACAAGGTCTCCGGTCTTGATGCCGGCTGTGCAACTTGCCAGTAAAACGGCTAATGCAATCAGTAATATTCTTTTCATTCTGCAAATATAGCAAAACCTCATTTTCTCCACAAATCTGCCACTCTTCGCCCTACCCGTAGAGGAAACCCTGCAAAACCTCGACTGGTCGGTCATTTTTTGCCCTACCTGTAGAGGAAACCCTGCAAAACCTCGACTGGTCGGCCTTTTTTGCCCTACCTGTAGAGGAAACCCTACAAAACCTCGACAGGTCGGCTATTTTTTGCCCTACCTGTAGAGGAAACCCGGCAAAACCTCGACAGGTCGGCCAAGAAAAACGGAAAGGCGGGTCGTAAATGAACAATCCGTTCCGAAAAACAGCCAAA
>DGUE01000054.1 GCA_002393895.1 Bacteroidales bacterium UBA4318 | reverse complement strand
CGCTACGGCTACACCTTCCTCGGCTTCACCGAACCCTTCCTCTGCCGCCTCGTGCCCCAGCTCATCTCCGACATGGGAGATGCCTATCCGGAGCTGAAGGCCCAGCAGAAGCTCATCGAGAGCGTCATCCGCGAAGAGGAACTTGCATTCCTGCGCACCCTGGACCGCGGCATCAAGCTCCTGGACGACTACATGGAGCGCAACGCCGCCACCAAGGTCCTGCCCGGCACCGACGCCTTCGTTCTCTACGACACCTTCGGTTTTCCCATCGACCTCACCGAGCTGATCGCGGGCGAGAAGGGCTACAAGGTGGATCTGGAAGGCTTCCAGGTGGAGCTTGGCAAGCAGAAGGAGCGTGCCCGCAACGCCACCGCCAATGAATTCGGGGACTGGACCGTCTATCACGATGGCGAGGATGTGGAGTTCACCGGCTACGACACCGTGGAACAGGCCGGAGCCCTGCTTCTCAAGAGCCGCAAGGTGGTGCAGAAGAACAAGGAGATGCTCCAGCTCGTATTCGACCGCACTCCCTTCTACGGGGAGATGGGCGGCGAGGTAGGCGACACCGGCATTGCAGTCGCTGCCGACGGCGAGCAAATCAAGATACTCAACACCGTCAAGGAGAACAACCTTACCATACACATCGCGGACCATCTGCCCGCCGACTGCAACGGCAGCTTCACCCTCAAGGTGGATGCCGCCCGCAGGCAGCGCATCGCCAACAACCATACCTGCACCCACCTGCTGGACCAGGCCCTGCGCGAGATCGTGGGCACCCACGTGGAGCAGAAGGGTTCCTACGTTTGCGACAAGTACTTCCGCTTCGACTTCTCCCACTTCGAGAAGCTTTCCGACGAGCAGATCCATGCCGTTGAGGCACGCGTGAACGAGCTGATACGCAGCAACTTCCCTCTTGTGGAGAATCGCGAAGCCACTATGGAGGAAGCCAACGAGATGGGCGCTATCGCCCTGTTCGGCGAGAAGTACGGGGACCGCGTCCGCGTGGTTAAGTTCGGCCCCAGCGTGGAACTCTGCGGCGGTTGCCACACCTCCCGCACAGGCAACATAGGCCTCTTCAAGATAAGCTCCGAAGCTGCCATCGCGGCAGGAATCCGCCGCATCGAGGCCGTCACCGGCGAAGAAGCCGAGAATGTGGTGTATGCAATGCAGGAAGTGGTCAAGACCGCCCGGGCGATGTTCAACAACGCCCCCGGCCTCACCGACGCCATACGCAAGATGATAGAGGAGAACGAGGGTTACAAGAAGCAGATAGCCGAGGTGGCCAGGGAAAAGACCCTTCAGCTCAAGAAAGCCCTGTTGGAGCATGCCGTGCAGGTTAACGGACACAATGTGATAAAGATCAACGAATCCCGGGACCTTGTCATGCTCCGCGATGCCGCTACCATGCTTCAGAAAGAGGCTGAGAACCTGGTGATTGCCGCAGCCTTCGAATCCGGCGGCAAGCCCCAGCTCCTGCTCATGTATTCGCAGGATCTGGTGAAGGCCGGCAAGAACGCAGGTGCGGATATCCGCGATGCGGCCAAGTTCATCCAGGGAGGCGGTGGCGGCCAGCCAGGCCTTGCAACCGCAGGTGGCAAGGATGTTGCAGGTCTTTCAGCCGCCCTCGACAAAATGATTGAGAAGATTTGAAAAAGCTCGACCGCTTCATACTCACAGCCTTCATAGGACCGTTCGTCGCGATCCTCGTGCTCGTCATATTCATCCTGATGATGCAGTTCCTCTGGGTGTATATCGACGAGCTGGTGGGTAAGGGCCTCGGCCTGGGAGTCGTGCTGGAATTCATGCTTCTGGGTGGATGCACCATCCTCCCCCTGGCCCTCCCTCTTGCCACCCTGCTCTCTTCCATGATGGTGCTGGGGCAGATGGGAGACCACAATGAGCTGATGGCCATCAAGGCCGCAGGCATCTCGCTCGCGAGAGTCATGCTCCCGCTCATAATCGCATCCGCGGTCATCAGCATAGGCGCATTCTACGTAGGCAACAACCTGGTACCGGTGGCGTGGAACGAGATATACACCCTGCGGGACGACATCAGCCGCACCAAGAACGAGATCAAGATCCCCGCGGGCACCTTCTACGACGGCATCGACGGCTATGTGCTCCGCACCGATACCCAGGATGAGAACGGCATGATGCACGGAGTGATGGTTTACGACCACACGGCCGGCAAGGGCAATACCTCCCTTTCCCTTGCCGATTCCGCCATGATGAAGATGAGCAAGAACAAAGACTACCTCACCTTCACCCTCTACAATGGTACGAACTATCAGGAGAACAACGTGCGCAAATACCGGGATACGACCCTGGAACTGCAGCACATCAATTTCGAGAAGCAGGAGCTGATAATCCCCCTCAAGAACTATAGTTTCCAGAAGTCGGACAGCAGCCGCTACGGCGACCAGGTGAAGGCCATGCGCCTCCGCCAGCTCAAGGGGCAGAAGGATTCTTTGGACAACCTTGCCCTGAAGTCCAGGGAGAACCGCTACTCCCAGCTTTCCCAATACGGCACTTTCGCCCTCAAGGAGCAGCTGGACACGTCCAAACTCAAGTCCAGGGAAGCCTACAAGAACTATTTCGAAGCCGAGGACTATCTTCACTGGGACAATGTGTCCAAGAAGAAGAAGGCCTACGAGAAGGCCGCGGATGCCGCAGACCGGATGCAGACCAGCATCATCTCCTACGGCAGCGAGGTCTACGAATACTATTTCTATCTCCGCCGCACAAACATCGAACTCCTCAAGAAGTTCGCCCAGGCCCTCGCATGCCTGCTGCTCTTCTTTATCGGGGCTCCCCTCGGGGCCTTCGTGCGGAAGGGTGCGCTGGGAGTGAGCGCCATCATCTCGGTGCTCTTCTTCGTGCTCTACTGGGTGGTGGATATCACGGGCACCAAACTGGCCAGGGACGGGGCCGTAGGAGCCACGCTGGGGGTGTTCATCTCTGCCGTCGTGCTGGCGCCGATAGGGGCTTACCTCACGTCGCGCGCCATCAAGGATGCCACCCTCTTCAGCAACGATTCCCTGATCAGCTACTGGCGCAAGTTCAAGAGCCGCATCGCCCGCATGTTCCGCCCGAAGCGCATAGTCTTCATGGGCACGCCCGAGTTTGCCGTGGCTTCGCTGGATGCCCTGGTCAAGGCGGGCTACAAGGTGGTGGGTGTCGTGACTGTTGCAGACAAACCCAGCGGCCGCGGCCTGGAGGTGCACGAGAGCGCGGTCAAGAAGTATGCGGTGGAGCATGGCCTGCCTGTGCTTCAGCCGCTCAAGCTGAAGGATCCCGTATTCCTGGAGCAGCTTGCTGCCTGGAAGGCGGATCTTTTCGTGGTCGTGGCGTTCCGCATGCTGCCCGAGGAGGTGTGGACCATGCCTAAACTGGGCACATTCAACCTGCATGCCGCCCTTCTGCCGCAGTATCGCGGCGCGGCTCCCATCAACTGGGCGGTCATCAACGGCGAGCGCATGACAGGTGCCACTACCTTCATGATAGATAAAGACATAGACACAGGCGGCATCATCCTCCGCCATGGGCTGAGAATAGGCCCTGACGATACTGCCGGCGATGTGCACGATGCCCTGATGGAGCTTGGTGCAAAACTGGTGGTGGAGACTACCGAGGGTATTATCCAGCATAATGTGGAGACGCGGGTGCAGAAGTCGTTTATCCAGGGTTCGGAGGTGCTTAAGCCGGCGCCGAAGCTCACCAAGGAGAATACGCGTATCGACTGGTCGGCTCCTGCCGAGGCCATACGTAATCTGGTGCGTGGCCTGAATCCTTATCCCTCCGCCTGGACCACTCTTGTCCGCGATGGTAAATCTACTGACGTCAAAATTTTCTCTGTCAAGCTGGCTGCGGTTGCGGTATCCGCTGCTCAAGCCGGCCTGACGGCCCCTCCCGTCTCCGACGGGCCCCTCCCACTACATCCGTGG
>DGUE01000184.1:5828-38850 GCA_002393895.1 Bacteroidales bacterium UBA4318 | reverse complement strand
TGTAGTCGCCTTCGGAGATGCCCACGAGTATCTTCACGGGGGTTATCTGCTGAACCGTGAAGATGGGCGCAGCCATCCCGTACATGTCGCCGCGGTCGTAGTTCCTGGCGGTGACGACGCCGCTGATGGGCGAACGGAGGATGGTGTTCTCGAGGAGATTGTCGTAGGTGCTCTTGCTCACCTGGTAGTTGAGTTCGGCCGCTTCGTAGTCGCTCTGGGCAAGGCCTCCCTGCTCATAGAGCTGCTTGAGGCGCCCGAGCTCGGTCTCGGCGTTGGAGAGGCGGAGCTTGGCCTGGTCGAGCTGCACACGGTCCATCTCTGCAAGTATCTGTCCCTTACCCACATAATCCCCTACTTCAACGATGATCTTCTGGATGCGTCCGCCGCTCTGCGGAGCTATGTTGTTGACTGCGAATGCCTGCACGGTGGCGGAATAAGTGCCGTCCTGCTTCACTTCCTGCCTTGCCGCGGGCTGGACCTTCACGGTCTGGGCCTTAGGCTGGGCGGCCAGGGCTGCCTGCTGTGCCTGGCTCTGGGAATCCTTCTTCTGACCGCAACCCGCCAGTACGAGGGCTGCAAGTGCGATTATGCTTATCTTTTTCATTTTGTAGTATTTTCTGCTGTATAGTCTGCTCCGATGGTGCTCTCGAGGCCGGCCTTGGCCACGAGGTAGTTGTAGATTGCCTGGCTGGCGGCGAGCTGGGCCTGGGTCAGGGCGAGCTGGGCGGCATCGAGATCCGTGAGGGTACTGCGGCCTATCTCGTAGGATTTGGCGGCGATGTCGTAGGCCTTCTGCGCGGATTCAAGGGCGTCGAGGGCCGATTCGTGGCTCTTGACAGCCGTTTCCATGGTGCTCAGGCTCTGGCGTATGGCGATGCGCAGCTGGCGCTCGGTATTCTCCCTCTGGATCGAGAGTTGGTTGGCCTGCACCCTGGTCTGACGGAGGTCGTTAAGGCGCTGCCCGCCGGAGAAGATGGGAATGCTCAGACTGAGGCCCACGTAGGAGTAAGGGGTCCAGTGATACTCTTCGAACTTGAAGTCGTTGGTCATGGCGTTCAGGCTGTAGGAGAAGGCCAGCGACAGGGTGGGGAGATAGGCGTACTGCTGCATCTTCACCGTGTTCGCGAGCTGGTCGGCCTGGATCTCGAGCTGGCGCAGGGTGCTGTTGCCGGAGAGGCTGAGCTCGCTGTCATTCAGCACGGACGACATCCCCTCGGAATAGACCAGAAGGGAATCCTTGACATCGATTTCGGCCTCGAGGTCTATGCCCATGATGGCCTTCAACTGCCAGAGGCTCAGGTAGATGGAGTTCTCGGAATTAAAGAGGTTAGGCACCGCGTTGGCCACAGTGGTCTTGGCGCGGGCGAGATCCAGTTCGGATGCCTTGGAGGCGTTGTACTTCTTCTGCGTGAGCTCCAGGTTCTGCACGGCGTTGTCGTATACGCTCTTGTAGACGTGGTTCGCCTCCTTTGCCAGCAGGGCCGCGTAGTAGGCCTGCTTCACCTGGTTCACCATCTCGAGGCGGGAGCTGCGGGCCTTCTCCACTGCCAGGTCCACGCTTTCGCCGGAGATGGCAAGGCTCTGCCAGAGCTGGGCGTTGATGAGTGGCATGGTGGCTGTGATGCCCGCGTTGAAGGTATTCCAGCGGCCTACCGCTATGCCTCCGTCGTTGGAGTCGTCGGTGGTGGCAGGGGTCGGAACGTAAGGAACGAAGGGCACGCCGGTGCCTTTATAGAGCTCGTTGATGTAATACATTATGGGATCCAGGATGCCGGACATCATGGAAGACATTCCGCCGCCACCGCTGCCTTCGTCGTCATCGCCGCCGCCCATATACATAACCTGCTTTTTTATGGTGCGCTGGTACGATGCCGATGCGCCAATCTGGGGGAAGAGCATGGCGTAGCTGCCTTTCTTTGCGAATTCGGAGCGCTGCACTTCAAGGTCTGCAACCTTCACAGTGGGGCTCTCGGTAAGGGCAATCTGGATGGCCTGGTCCAGACTGAGGACCGCCGGAGCCGATTGCGCCGCGGTATCTGCCTGGGCCATGGAAACAGGGGCCACGACGGACAGGATACCAATCAACAATAAACTAACCATATATAAAAAATTACGGCGCGAATTTATGCAAAATCCGCGCCATATGCAATAGCTTTCGCAGCATCATTTACCCGTTTTCCTGGGCGGATGGACAGCTGCCGCGGGGATGCGCCTGCGGCTGGCATAAATGAGGATGCAGATGCCCGCGATGACGAAGGGGATGCTCAGCCACTGCCCCATGTCCAGGGCCATATTGTTCTCGAACTCCACCTGGGGCTCCTTTATGAACTCTATCAGGAAGCGCATTCCGAAGCAGCCCAGCAGGAAGGCCCCGAAGAAGAAGCCGCGGTGAGTGCGGTCCAGCTTCTTCCAGTAGCGCCAGATAAGATACAGGCCGAGAATCAGGTACGAGAGGGCCTCGTAGAGCTGGGTGGGATGCTTGGGCTCGGTTTCGCCGTTGCGGTCGAAAATGATACCCCAGGGCAGGGATGTCACATTTCCGTAAATCTCGGAATTGAAAAGGTTACCCAGACGGATGAAGCATCCGGCGAACGCCACGGTGATGCACAGATGATCCATTATCCAAAGGAAGTCGAAACCGTTCTGTTTCCCGTATTTGGCTGAGAACCACCACATTCCGAGCAGCAGGGCAATGGCTCCGCCATGGCTCGCCAGGCCGCCCTTCCAGGGCATGAATATCTCCCAGAAGCCCTTCCACGAGCCGAAGTAATAGTCTGGCTGATAGAAGCAGCAGTGCCCGAGGCGTGCGCCCACGATGGTGGCTATCAGAAGCGTATAGAGAAGAGGATCCAGGAGTTCTTCCTTAATGCCTTCGCGGCGGAAGAACCAGCGGAAAATGTACCATCCGAGAATGAATCCCGAGATGAACAGCAGGCCGTACCAACGCACCTGCAGGGGGCCCAGGTGGAACATCACCGGGTCTATGTTCCAATGTATTGCAAGCTGTACCATTTATGTTCAATCTGCCCACAATAGGGCGCAACTTTCAAATATACGCAAAAAAATTTTTTTCTACTGAAAATTTGTGTACCTTTGCAATCCTTTCGAGGGTTTAGCTCAGTTGGTTTAGAGCGCTTGCTTGACAGGCAAGAGGTCACTGGTTCAAATCCAGTAATCCTCACAACAAAGTCCCCCGGCCATTTGGTCGGGGGCTTTTCGTTAAATACTGGCCTGGCCATCGGTGCCGCAGTAAACAATCTCCGGTAGGGCTAAAGCGTCAGCTGGATGCTGTTGACGCAGGCTTTCTTTTTGTCGAATCCCGGATGGACGTAGAGTTCGAGGGTGGTGTTGATGCTGGAATGGCCGAGCAGCACGCTCACGGTCTTGGCGTCGAATCCGGCCTCGATGCAGCGGGTAGCGAAGCTGTGGCGCAGCGCATGGAAATTCCTGCGCGGGATTCCCAACTGGTCTTGAAAAACATTGAAGAAGTACCGGTATGCGCGGGGCTCCGTCGGCTTGGGGCTGCCCGTGAGCACAAAATCATCTTCTTTCCGGCCGGAGGCCATCCTCGGAATGAGGCCCATGAGGTCGTCGGAGATGGGTATCTCGCGGGATGAACTCGGGGTTTTGGGGGTGCCGATGATGATCTCGGTGCCGAGCCCCGCCCTGCCAGGCCGGCAGACCCTTGAAAGGGTGCTCTGCACGCGGATAACCCCGGCCCGAACGTCTATATCTGCCCACCTCAGGGCGCATAGTTCCCCTATGCGCATGCCGCTGGCAAGGGCCAGATAGATGCCGAAGGCACGGGGGTTGGGGTTTTCGAGAACTGCCCGCAGAATCAGTCGCTGATCTTCCAGGCTGAACAGCTTAAGCGGCCGGCCGGCATGGCGGGCAGGATAGCGTATGCACCAGTCGGGCTTTTCGCATAGCCCAAGTGCCGCCCCATGGCGAAGCACCATCCTCGCCACCAGCACAATCTGCTGCACCGTGCCCAGGCCATAGCCCATGTCCAGCTTCTCCAGCACAAAGTCCTGCAAATCCCCTTCGGAGATGCTGGTGGCATCCCCGAAGGCAGGAAGGACGTGGGTGTGAAGCAAAGCCTCGTATGTAGCAAAAGAGGCCTTCTTCACGAATCGCTGTTTGTCGATCTCCCACTGAAGTGCGAGTTCGCTGAATGTGATTATATCGTATTAAAACTAGTTGCTAGTATCTAGTTCTCTGTGATGATCAGGTTCTTTATCTCCCAGGTGCCCGCACGGCCGTCGTCGAGGCTGACGGTGACAGGATAACCGGTGTTGGTGTGGGTGTAGCTGGTGGTCACACGCTGTTCAGAGCCAACAGTTACCACATCGTAGTAAACTGGATAACCCGTGTTGGTGGTCGTGGTGGCAGTTCCATCAGCAGTAGTGTAGTAGAGCTGCGTTAAATGATCCGGGAAACTCTCGCATTCGAATGCGACGCGGAAGTTGGACACCAGATAATCTGAAGGAATCTCTGCCTGGGCCTTGATGTAGATCCAGTTGGTTCCCGGAGGATAATTGATGTTGATGGGATCGCTCCAGGTCTGACCACCGTCCTTACTGAACCGCATCTTGGCGTCGTTCCTCATATTTGCACGGGCATCGGGATTGGCAGGGTCAGAGAAATAGTTGCCAGCATGGTAGAACGTGATCTTAGCTCCTGCCGAGCAGGAAAGGTCAATGTCCTTGGAGGATATCTTTGAATAACCAGCAAAACGACGGTTGTGGTAGTCGGTTTCCCACTTGCCTTCGCTCACGTTCCAGCGGTTGGTAGGTTCATCTATTGCACCCCATGCCGACTGTGTTACGCCGAAAGACATTCCCGTACCCACATTATAGTAAGGATACCACAGGTGCCTGTAGCAGTTGCCTGCGCTGAACCATGTGTACTGAAGGAATTGGGCTGTCTTATCATTCCCGGTATTCCAGGTTTCGCCATCGGATACTCTTTCCTGAACTATGGTGTAGTCCCCCATATTATTATTGAGGAAGGTCTCCTCATGGTGAATGGTGCCGGATTCGGCCTTGTTTGCCGTAACTTGGATTTCGTAATGCACGGCCTGGGTGGCTGCTGCATAACCGTTTCCGGCAGGTGCCGTTACGGAATAAGTGATGAGCACTTTGCCAGCCGCCACGCCGTGCACGGTTCCGTCTGCATCAACAGTAGCGATGCCTGTATCTGCAGAGGAATACGTGGCTACGGCAGATCCGGTATATCCGGAATCGACGGTGTACATGCCTTCGGTCTTGACGGTGGAACCAACCTTGACCACGAACGTGGGTTCAGTCTTCCATTTTACGGAGAGCTTGCTGAGTTCATCGGTGGTAACAGTCACCGTGTAGGTAACAGGGTCGGCTGCCGTGTAGTTCCTGTAGGCATCGGAAGAGGCCGTGATTGTGGCGGTTCCAACCCCTACTCCCGTAACCTCGCCGTTTCCGTCCACAGTCGCAACGGATGGATTGGAGGAGGTATAAACAATAGGGGCACCGGCGTTGGATGTAGCCTTGTTGGTGGCTTTCTGGCCAACCTTGAGCTGCATTCCGTAGACGCTGAAATACAGGTTGCCCTCTTCCATCTCGTTTGCGAAGGTATCCCTGTTGGTGGAGTTGTTGCCATCGTCTACAGGATAGTAGAAGTCATTCTCCGGAGCTGCCACTACCCATACGGTGGTAGCACTTTGCTCTACCATTGTCTTGAAATAGCTGCGGAAAGTCTTGATACCGTTTATGTCGGTAGGCGTTGCCGTATACTCGTCCCAGTTTATGGTCCTGCGGTAGTAGTAGTTGTTCTTGGTACGGCCGGGAATCAGACTGGGGCCGTTCTCCACAGTAAGGGTCTCGTTCGCTCCGGAAGCAAGCGGCTTGGGGTACATAGTGTTTTCTTCCTGCTCCAGATAGAAATACAGAGGGAAGCGCGCCACGGTAAGGCCGGCGGGCACGTTGAAATCCACCCATGCTTCCTCTCCCTTGACGGCGGGCACATAATCCTGGGCATCGACCGAGAGGGAGAACGGGCGGCGGAGGGTAAGGTTCACGGTACGTGTAAGGCCGTTGCCGTTCTTGAAAACTATGGGCTGTTTCCACACTTCACCGGGTTTGAGGCTCTCTGGATCTGCGCACCTGATAGTAACTTCGCGCCAGCCGTTATAGGCTCCGGTGCCGGTAACATCGCTGCCAAGGGTGATGTTGGCATCAGATGTCACTATGTTGCTTCCGCTGGTTGCCTCACGGATCGATGCCGTGATGCTGTTGTTGTCGTAGGCATCGAAGTTGCTGTGGGTGGCATCGTTTTTACCGCTCTTCACATACATCTTGAACGAGGTCCCGAAGGTGATCAGGATATCCGTCTGGCTTACGTACAGACGGCTGTCGTCGTTTGCGATGTTGGTAAGTTCCTGGGCCATTGTGGAACCCTCGAAGTTGTTGAGGGCGATGCTGTTTACCGCGTCGTACACGCTGTCGCTGCCCTTTCCGTCCACACCGGTGATATTGAGGGTGTAACAGAAGTTACGCAGGATATTGTAGTAGATGTTATCCCCGGTGCCGGTAACTGCGTGTGTATCAGGATCTTCCCACAGATCCTTGTAAACGAAGTCGGCCTTGTAATAGTATGTCTCCCAGGAACTTCCGTTATTAAACTCGGCCTTGAGGATTATGAACGGGTTCTGGTCCGGACGGTATGAGCACTCGTAAAGGTAGTCGGGTTCGGATGGATCTATCCACAGATTGTTGGCATCCATGGTGTCCGTGCCGGCGGAAGAGTAATAGCTACTCCAGGAATTGTACTGGATCACCGGCGGCATGAAGCCGTAATACTTGTCATTATTGGTGAGCCAGGTGTACGGAGCTTCCTGACCTGCGGCAAGCTCATAGTGGGCATAGCGGTCAAAGTTGATGACCTGTTCATTGTTCACGGTAACGTAATCTTCCGTGTTTGAATTGAACGGGACTATGGTACCGTATACCGGGGTGTTGAACACCTTGAATCCAAGGATACGGAAGTTGGATACGCCATCCGCAACTTTAACCTTCACCTTGGCAAAGTTCCGGATCATCTTGATTCCGTGCATGTCCGTGGTTTCCAATATGGAAGTGAAATGCCTGCGGCCCCAATATGCCAGGCCACCGTTGTTTGTAACCAGTGTACGCACGAACGTGCCCTCGTCCATGAGGTTCATCTCCATATTCTCGAACTCGGGAATGGCCTTGGTGGTAGCGATGAACTGGATATAGCGGTCACCGGAAGAGACGCTGGTGAGTTTGTCTACGTGGAACTTGGTAATGTAATTCTCGGCCTCTGAACCGCAGTTGAAGCCGGCTTCTTCTGCCGTAGGGTGAGACTGGGTACCTGGCTTGGCCTTTACAATCTCATAAAGGATATCACCTGCGCTGAAAACGGCAAGGTACAGGAATTTCACTTTAGGAACTTCCTCTCCCATAGTGGCAGCCTTGGTGGAAACCCAGTCCCCCTGGTCCTGAGAGAATGGGAGAATCAGACTGCCGTCAAGAGAAATCGTTCCGTCATCGTTCTTCGAGCCGGCAGGCTCACGCAGATTCTCTTTGACGCAGGAGGGCGCAAGCAGCACCAGAGAGGCTATTATGCTAAGGTATGTGAATATCTTTTTCATAGGCTCTTATCTTATAAGTGTCGCGTTGCCGGCAGAATCGTAGTTATAGAGATGTCCGTTGGGATGATAGACATTGGTGGTAGAAGCATCATCACCCCAGTACCAGAGGTCGTAGACGAAACGTGCAGAATGCCCGCTACCATCGGCATTTGCGAATGTAATATTGCCTCCGGATTGCGGAGTCAGCGTCCTGCCACTTCCAGCCCAGTATTTGGAACCTACAGCAAACAGGTTAGGAATAGTGCCGTCATTTTGACGTGCGACAATAAAGGCTACCTCAGCTTCGGAAGGAATTCTCCATCGTCCTGCAGGATAACCGGCTTCTTGATACGTAGCAGCTCGTTTAACCGCAGTCTCAAAAGTCATATTTGTAGTCGTTGTTGCATTCAAACCCGAACTCACCAACAGGCGAGGAGCGATGATGTTTCGATCTTCCACACTCTGTGAGGTAATGGAAATCTGTTCAGGTGATGTCCAAGCGGTAGCTGTAGGACCATCGGAAGTAAGATACTTATAGAAATTCGAAACTGTATTCCACGAATTACCGTATACGGAGGAACTCTCAACTCTCGGATCTCCTATCCGATATTCAACATATTCCCCATTAGCCAGATACTCATTATTATGGTTATTTGTATTGAACGAGGAAATATCAATCAATGTTGTAAAGAAATTTCTGCTGATTGACTCGTCAAGATTGTAGAATCCTCCGATTACTGTTCCATAGAGACCCGTCTGGTAATAGTTATTGTATGAATAATCAACATTTTGATTTGTATTGCCGTTCCATCCCGTGTTACAGTGTCCATAATAGTTAGAGTCCTGGCCATTTGTTGAACGATAACGGAGATAAGGCCTGTGAGTTCCTCCAAATGTAGCGTTGGATACGTGCCCAAAGAATCCATTGACAAATACGTCTCCAACGTGAGAGTAGTCACATACCATTCTAATGGAAGGATTCTGGACAAACGAGACATCCTGAGAACAGCCATCAGCGTTTGTAATCGTTGCATACACAGTAATAGAACTGTATTTGTTGTCCAATGAACGCTGGAATGTGATATAGCCTGGATTCTCTTTGTTTATGGTAATGGAGCCATCATTTGTATTCACAGTCCCCGTATCTTCCGTAATGGTTCTGTTAAGAGTCTGTGTCTGCAAAGGATTGGAGTTAGAATTTACATAATACTCTATACTTTTTATCGTTACGGAAGAGATCGGAGCACTGCTGACATAGGTAAAGTAAACCTTGGGCTCATTGTTGATGACCTGCTCCGGGTGGTCTATTACCAGGTACTTGTAGGTAACAAGTTCTCCAGGGACAAGACCCTGGCCGGCAGAGGCGCCCTCGTTCATCCAGGGAAGGATCTCGTAGTCGCAGTCCGGTATGATGACTATGCTCTCCTTGTCAGCACCGCCCAGCGAAGCCACCCTTACGAAGGTGCGGTAGTACTTGTTTCGCTGGAGGTCCATAGTACCCACATTGGGATTCAGCTGGTACTTTCTGTACCTGTGATTGCTCTCGCCGCGGATTCTCCATGGAATACGGAACACAACAGAAGTAGCGTAGTCGCTGAGATCGCTCCATGAACAGGGGTAAGAGTAGAAAGGTACGTGAGTGTATGTGAAGTCCTCGTGGCCGGTGATAAGTTCCGAAGGATCAAGTTTTGTAACCGCACGGGATCCATAAGATATGTAATCCGCATTCTGTACAGTATAATCTCCATCCACTTTGCCGCGCTTTACCGCATTGGACATACTTATGCCTATACCTGCATCCAGTACCGGTTCCCAGATCTGGCCCGACTCATCTTCAAACTCGTCCGGAATAAGCAGGAAGAACTGGATCTTGGCGGCTGCACGGGATACCTTGATGCGTCCGCTGGCGGTACGGTTATCTCCCACTGTGGTGAGGGTTACGGTAGCAATCTCGTCTGCGGACATCACAAAGCTGCTCTGGACGGTCTGGGCGGTGAAGTCATTCTCCACCACAAGTTCTTTAAGGGATGCCACATCCGTATGGCCGCTGTAGTTGAGCGGAGCATTGCACACTACAAACAGCTGGCATGTGCCGGAAACAGTGCTTCCAAACATCCTGTTGGCATCTGCATCCGTGAAGAATACCTTCACTTTATAAACCGTGCTGTCTCCTTCTGCAACTGGTTCTGCGCCACGTCCCAGGGCCATGAATACAGCGTCGGAATTTGTGGCTCCATTGGGATAGAAGAAGCAGTCTACACTCTTGACAAGGTTCTCGTTGTAGGCATCTGCACCGCGGCTGCTGGCCTTGGTGGAAAGAGCCGGATTAAGTCCCTTAAGGGTAATCTCTATGCAATGGTCCGGGATCCCCCCGGTAGAAGGCTGGGATTCCCTTCCGCATCCCGTCCAGAAAAGGAGCGGGAGCATCAGGGTCAGTATTTTTCTGAATATGCTTTTCATCGTTCCTTTCATTTTAGTTTGCATTCTGCCAAATGGTCCATTCGGTAACGCCTGCCATCTCAACCAGGTTGAGTGCGACAACGGCGTCGCCGGTGGCGTCTATATAGTAGATTCTCAGTTTTGCGTGGCTGGTAACTGACGCCTCAGTGTTAACAGGTTTGATATAGATGTAGTTCATCACTTCCGGATCTATGGCATTACGTATGGATGCCACGCGGTTGCCGTGCTCGTCCAGGATGAAGTTGCCGTTCTCGTCACAGAAGCCGAAAGCAGCGTCGCCAACCAGAGAAGCCTGCCAGGATGCGTACTTGCCGGCACCCAGCTGGAAGAAGAACTTGCCCATACGGTTGTTGATGTATACGTTGCCACCGGCATCTGCATAATCTATGAAGGAGGAGTCGTATGTAAGCGGCTGTATAACGTCGTTGACGTTGGCGTTGTAGTCAAACTCGAACTCCTTGAGGTCCCATGGCCTGGGAACCACGTCCAGTTCTATCTTGTCACCTGCGACGATGAGGTTCATGTCATATACACGGCCGCCTTCAAGGTCTGTGATGATTTCTCCGCTCAGGTGAGGGGCGTTGTCATCATTATAGTTTACAGTAGCTCCAGAAAGAGTTGAACTGGTGATTTCCCATTCTGTGGCAGAGTCATTCTGCCATTCACCCCACGCAGGATTGCTCCAACTGCTCCATTTGCCCCATTCTTCCCAATCTGCAGAGAATGTATAAGTAGATACGTCATCAAGATTTTCGTCGCTGTAATAATAATTCCAATAATTATTATTATCCCTGCTGGATGTGACTTTCCGCTCTTCTGAATTTCTTTTACGTGTGCGAGTACGAGAAATAGTTCTGGTTTGTTTCTGAATAACCTGTCTTTTCTGGTCTACCTTAAGATTGCCGGAAACATTGAGTTTATGATAGGCTATCGTTACTGCAATACGGTCACCCGAAGAAGATTCTCTGGGTATTGCATAAATGAAATAGCCGTCCATGAGATCCCGTGCATCTTCCGTGATGCCTGTATATGTTTCAAAATTGTTCTGTACGGTTGCGGCAGGCACATACTGAAGAGACCGGGAAAGGACGTTGCTGCTATTAAGCACATATTCAGGATTGGAGCCGCTGAAGCGGGCGGTGTTTATCCAGGTGGGGTTGTAGGAAACAGCATTGTCCAGCACCAGGGTGCCTTTCTGGTTGAAGCCTTTGAGTGTTACCTCTTCCACGAGGTAGCGCTGGCCGTCCACGGAATATCGAGCATTGGTTGCAGTCTCTGTCCTTGTACGGTAGCGAGTCTGGATTATGGTTTCCGTTTCAGTCTGGGTCTGAACGGCGTGATAGTACCTTACATAAGCATAATCCGTATAACTGTATCCAACACTTCTATAATATTCCGAAGAAGGGCCCACAGTAGCGACCGGATCACCAACCACGGAGTTTGTTTCCCCATTCTCCGGATCTCCGGCTGCCCCGTTGGAACCGGTGACGGTTCCGATAGCTGTCTGATTGCGCACTTCCCCCGGCAGCGTGCCCTTCACGTTCAAGCGCACCTTCGCCACGGCGTGGCGGAAGTGGAAGTCCACGGTACCTTCGGGGTCGTAGTCATCTTTCTCCACATTCTTGTGAGGGTCTCCTGAAGTATTTGTTCCCCAGAGAATGTCCCTCTGCTTGGAAAGCTCGCTTACGGAGAGGTTCTGTGCAACGAAATTGTCATACTGTATAGTAGGAACCTTGCCGTCGTACTGCACCAGGCCATTCCAGGTATCCCAGGGGGCATATGCTAAAAGAGTGAGATTTTCTCCGTCACTAGTAGGCCAGAACTCTGCAGTGCCGGAATTTTCCCAGGCGGACGCTTCATACTGGAACTTGCGGTTCTTGAGCACCATGCCGAATTTTGTGTAGGCTAACGAGTCCTTGGCAGAAGAGTATTCTTCTGTGCCGGTATAAAAAGCATATACTCCAAAACCACGGCTTTGAAGCTCGGTGTTGTCAATATCGGTTATGTCGCTGACAGCCTTTGTCATGGGAGTCCAGCCCTCGGGGAGAGAGGCTGTGGCTTTGACTTCCACATCGCTCTTGTGATAGATTTCAGGCTTCACGCGCGGGTGCTGCTCCTTCACGCATGAAAGAGCGGCCACAGCGAGTGAAAGCAATGCCAATTTTCTGAGAGTCTTCATAAGCGCTAATTGTCCATAACTACGTCTTCACCTGCATCCAGCCAGTCGACCACATCTGCGGTCACCTTTATCTGTTTGAGGTCCAGAGTAATGTTGTAGGTATATATCTTGCCTGCCTGCCACTCGTATACGTTTGTGGTAGTAAGGGGGGCGGAGAGTGTGTTGCCTAGGTAGGAGTAATATTCCCCTGTTCCCATATTCTTGCGGGTCACGTCGAAGTTCACTTCGATGGTCGCTCCGGTAAAGAAGGTATGGGGAATCATGAGGAGGAACTTGTTCACGTCCCAAGTGCTGGTGGAAGAGTCATAGCAGACATCGGCAGTCACACCGGATGTATAGTTCGGGCGCCTGGGCACGAGTGTGCCGGTAGGCCAGGTAGGGGTAACCGTCGTGCGTCCGGTGGCGGTGGTTGTGCTGAAATCCGGCACAGGAATGCACTGACCAAACACAGCCACGTTTTTGAATACTATGTAGTTGATCTTCAGGTCTACTTTGTCATTGCCGCCGGTATCGAAACTTACGCTCTTTACCCTGATCTGGCTGAGGGCGTGATGGAAGAAGAACTTCACCTTGCCGTTGGCGGTGCCGGTGAGACCTTGATTGTGGTTGCTCGTCCAGACGGCCTTACTCTGCTCAAGGCAGAGGTCGGAAACGCAGAAGTCCACCTGGTCCCCGGAGTCTTCAGGCACCACATAATAGAAGCCCACCATGCCTTCGCGCTCGGACCTGCTGTCCAGGAAGGGTTCAACGATGGTGTTTTCAGTTGCCGAACCGGTGGTGTTAAGCTCGTTCCAGGGGTAATAAGCGATGAATGATATTTTATCCTTGTCGTTACGGGGCCAAAAGCGGGAATGCTCATAATCGTAGGAGTAGGTGCCTGCGCTTTCGCTGATGCTTACCGGCTCGTTGTAGAAGAGGTTGGGAGCGTTGTATGCACCCGCACCAGTCTGCCAGGTGCCTGCTGCTCCACCGTCCTGCGGGTGGAAGTAACCAAACACACCCATGCTGGTGCCGCTGTTGAGGTGCCTCTGCTGCCCGGTTGTGGAAACATCCCCCACGAAATATGTGGGATCCGCCTTGGTAGCGGTGTTGCGCGTGGCGTACCAGGAGAAATCGATGGGCTCGTCTTCCTTCAGCACGTCCTCCACCTCCGTATCCACCTTGGCGCAGCCGACGGCCGCCAGAGTAGTAAGAAGCATTATATATGTCGTTCTCTTCTTCATCATTCGGGAACTGAGATGTTATTGTTAGCTACCGTCCAGTCATCTCCGGCCTCCACAATCTCTTCGAACTCAATACGGTCCAGACCTGCTGTAATCTTATAAATATAATGTTTACCGGCTTCCCACGCAGTAACGCCATAACGCTTTGCGGGATCGGCATTGGTATTGTCGAACAATTTCACGGAGAAAGAGTCCCCGGTGTACACTATAGGGTCCGGATGGGTGGGATCTGACGATGCGAAAGTGATGTCGTAGTTAAGGGTGAACGTAGCGTCCGCGCTTATGGTCTGGGGAATGGCCAGGAGACGAAGGAGGGTGGCCTCGTGTACGCTAAGATTCTCGATATGAGTGTTATATTCTTCACCCACGTTGCTCCATACGAAGGGTATGGTGTCGGGATTTTCCACAGTGCCGCTCTTCTTAATGTTGGAGAGGTCAAGAGTGTTCAACTTTGCACCCGTACCCTCCGCGAGCTGGAACTCTACCAGCGCCAAGGCGTGCTTGAACACAAGTGTCACTGCCCCATCGGTGACCTCTCCGTGATGCTCTGCGTCATTCTTGTAGAGGTCATGAAGGGGGGCGGTGAACATCAGGTCAACCTGGTCTGCGGGGTCGGTTGCCTGGGTAAAGGTCACCTTGGGCAGGCCGTTGGTATCGTTGTCGTAAGCAGTGGTAGTACCAGACTTATAAAGATTCAGGCCCGCCGCTCCGCGGGGATAGTAACCCCAGAAGGAGAGTTTGTCCACGTTGTCGGAATTGGCGCCTGTGCCATATTCATTAGGCCAGTACTTGATGGGGCTATATGTCCAGCTGCCGTCGCTCTGCTTGGTGAGGGCGGTGTTGTACATAAAGTCGGCGATATTGTTTCCTGCGGTCGTTTCAGCGGCCCATGTGGAATTGTCGTGATAGAAGCCATATACGCTTACCACGGAGCCCTCTGCAAAGTCCCCGCCTGGAGCTACGTAGCTGGCATCGGCCTTGGTCTCACTGCGCTGGTTATAGGTCGTGAAGCTCACGGGGATCAATTCCTCTACCTCGACATCGATCTTAGCACAACCAGCCGCAACGACACCGGCAAGCATCGCAACAAGCATATATTTGGCTTTCTCAAACATTTCTTTTCTTTTTTCTGGGACCTGTGCAGGCGGTCAAGCCCG
This sequence comes from Bacteroidales bacterium UBA4318, assembly GCA_002393895.1. The sequence goes on along the minus strand of DGUE01000184.1, from coordinate 24,204 downwards.
CACAGGCAAAAAGCATTATTGAATAAAAATACTGATTATTAAAGGTTGCTAGGGAGACCGATTTCGGTGTCGGTAACATCAGTTTTCTCACCGGGATCGTCATAGTCGCCGTCGCCGTTAAGGTCGTTATAAACCTGGTTGGTGCCAGTTGTCCAGTCCTCAACCACGGCCTCGAACTTCACATCGTTCAGACCGATGATCATCACGATATTGTACTTGGTGTTCTTCTTGATCTCAGCGAACTTGATTCGGCCGAATACAGTCTGGGGAACCTCGGAGCATTCCTTACCGTCGATCTTGGCATCATAGGTCCTGACAGTATAGGTGAGGGTAATGTCAATAACGGGCTTGGTGCCAGGGATAAGGATAACAGGGCTACTTTCGCTCTTATAGACATTGATTGCCTTAGCGACAACACCTCTAGGAAGAGAGGCAAAGTCAGTAAAGGTTGCGGGCTCTTTAAGAGAATCTGCAAGTTCGCTATCCGGCTTGGCCTCATTGTAAGCAGTTGTGGTATCATCAACCATATTGGTGATGGTCTGGCTGAACTTAATATTCAATGCGGTTGTGTCAAGCTTGAAGATACCAGTATAGAGGTCAAGTTTACCCGTCAGATCTTTAGTAGCATAAGAAATAGGATTACCATCGATATCTTTAACAGGCTGGCCAGATTTGGCATCCACCTCAGGAGCACTGGCAATGACAATCTTGGAGATAGTGATCTTGGTGCCGTTGTTTGTTCCAAAACCGTTGGTGGGATCCAAGCTTACGGGATTTGCCTTTACAACAAGGCCATTGGCTACGTATGTAGAATCGTCATAAGGATTAGGATTTGCAGCAGCTCCTTCCTGAGAGCCTCCAAGCTTGGAGAGAAGATGCTGGAATACGAAACGAACCGGATTCGTGGTGCGGGTGAGGTTGTTGTTGATGGTATAAGTGACAGGATCGGTAGAAGTAACCTTTGTCTGATAACCCCACATAAGGTCCACGTTGGGTTTATCCTTGGAGAACGTGTAGTTGACAATGTTGTGAAGGTGAGTGGGACTTGAAGGATCGTTGGGATCATCATTTGCAACTTCCTTGCTGAAGCCGGTAATACCATAAGTCTTGTCAACACTGGTAGAATCTGTATAGGGAGCATAAGCGAAGAAGCTCACTTTTTGATCATTAGCATCCTGGCCGTCAGTAGGATTAGGCCAGTACTTGACAGGACTGTACACCCAGTTGGCACCGTCGAAGGAAACCTGCTGGTTAGCCATGAAGTCATCCTTGGCACCTTTGTCGTTGGCGAGGGATTCGAATGTGTCGGTCCCTGTGTAGGTTGCGAACACACCAAAGCCATGCTTCTTGAGGGAGTCAAGGTTCATATCCACGGCGGGACCGCCTTTGGTAACAGTGCGACCGCTATAGGCACCGAAAGAAACGGCTTCCTGATCAGTCACTTTGACAAATGTTTCGTTCTTTGAGCATCCTGTAAGAACGAGGGCTGCTACAGCAGCGAGAATGATAGATTTTTTCATAATGCTTTGAGTTATTATTTATTACAAATTTTGTACCCGGACGGGCGGTCAAACCCGCCCGAGCAAAGGGTTATTGATTACTTGTTCTTAGGAAGATCAACATCGATGTCATCGTCGTCATTACCATTACCATTGATGTCAGTATCCCAAGCTTCAACAGTTGCGGTAAGCTCGATGGAAGTAAGACCGAGAAGAATGTTCAAGCCATATGCCTTGCCCTTAGCAATTGCCAAAGCAGAATCAAAGTTCTTGGAAATCTTGTTCTCAACCACGGAAACCTTGCCATCAAGTTGCTCGTCATAGGTGCAGACATAGTAAACAATCTCAACACCGGTGATTTTGCTGGAGGCACCAGGGATAAGCATAAGGTCTATTGTATTGGTGAGGCCATCCTCATCCACACCTGTAATTCCAGGATAATCGGTGGGAGCAGAAGCAACCGAGATGTCTTCGGGAAGAGGTGCAACGGTGAACTCATCGGCATCTTCAGTAACATTCCAAGCGCCAGAGTAGAGATTCAGTTCGCCCTTGGTACCGATATCAGTACCCTTAAGCGTAATGCTCTTCACAACAACCTTGGTATCGTCAGAAGCGGGATCGACAGAGGTAGGAGGGACCAATGCGTCAACAACTTCCTTGATATCGATGGCAACCTTGGCAAGAGCGTGCTTGAAGAGGATGCTGATCTTACCGTCAGTCTTCTGCTTGGTCAGGTTCTCCATAGGGCTGCCGACGGCGTCGATTGTTGTACCTTCAACATCAGTATAAGCTGCACCCAGAACACCATACATAAGGTCGATCTGCTCTTTTGCGGAGGCGGGAACCTTGAAGGTGAGGGTTGCATCACCGGCAACGTTGTTGGCGGTCATTTCGATGATACCCTCGTCAGCGGCTGCAGTACCGGCTTTGTCTGCGATGCTGACACCCTTGTCAGTGCCAATCTGGAAATTGGCTACGAAAGGAGCGTAAGCAAGGAAGGTGAGTTTGTCAACGTCAGTGCTCACTGCAGATGCACCATGTTCGTTGGGCCAGTATTTTACAGGAGTATAGGTCCATGCAGTAGCGGCAGCTGTGCCATTGCCATTACCCTTTACCTGCTGATTGTACATAAAGTTGGCCTTGGTGTTGCTGGCATAATTAGCGGCATCAGTGTAATAGCCGAACACGCCGAAACCACTCTTGTTGGCATCACCCAGTATAACGTTGGTAATGGTGCTATAATCTGTTCCAGAAACCGCTTTGGTAGCGGCATTCCCAGCGTAAACACCGAAGGAGATAGCCTCAGGTGCAGAAACTTTGTAGGTGTCAACCTTGGCGCAAGAGCTCAGGACGACGGCTGCAACGGCAGCGAGAGTGAAAATCTTTTTCATAATGCTTTTTTGTTTTTATTTGTTTTACTTTTTCGTTTTCATTTTTGTTTTGGGACCCGTCCGTCCGGTCAGGGGCGGACAGGCAAGAAATATTAGCTGTTGATAGGAAGATCAACGTTTGTTGCAGCGATGACATCCCAATTCTCAACCACAGCTTCAAGTTTCACTGAAGTCAGACCAAGAGTAATCTTGATGGTGTTTGCCTTGCCGGCAGCGAATCCATTTGCGAAGGTAACGGTCTTGGTGATAACGTTTTCTACGCGGGACTTGCCTCCCTTAAGATCTGCATCTTCGGTAGTAACATAATATGTGATTTGAACATCGACGTTAGTAGAACCAGTTTTGGGAATAAGTGTGAAGAAAGAATTGTTGCTGGCAAAAACATTCTTTTCGCTTGCAGTCACGCCCTCAACAGTCTGGACTGCGTCGGTACCACTGTCTTTAATTGTAGAATTGAGTTTGTCTCCATCAACGGTGAATGTGGCGGTGGAGGCAGCAGGCAATTCCCAATTGGGTTTACCGGCACCAGCGGTAGTATTATTAAGGTTAAGTACACCTGTAGTGTAAACGGGAACGTCAACAAGCTTTATTTCCTTTACAGTCACCTTGGTCTTGCTATCAAGGGTACCACCTTCGGCAACCTGATCAAAAGCACCAATGATCTTAAGTCCAAGACGGGAAGTGGCATGCTTGAAGTTGAACCTAATCACATAATCGTGAGCGGGCTTGGTAAGGTTGATAAGGGGCATGCCTTCCGTAACACTGACAGTCGTGTTGTGAACATCTGTGTAAGTAAAGCTTGCGGGAGCAACTGCCCAGAGAAGGTCAACCGACTTGGTAGGATCAGTGGCTACAGTGTATGAGACCTTAGGATCAGTAGTTGCTTCATTGGTGGTAAGAGTTGTAATACCTTCAGTATTCGGAGAAACAGCACCAGTACCAGGGGTAGCAGCCACATGAGGAGCATATGCAAAGAAAGAGAGTTTGTCAGCAGCGGCGGGGCCAGAAGCACCGTTGTGGTCGTCGATGGTCTCGTTAGGCCAATACTTAACAGGGCTGTAAGTCCAAGCAGCCGTGCTGACCTTGGTGTTGTACATAAAGTTAGGGCCAATAGTTGCGGCATAATTACCACCATCTGAATAAGTGGCGAAAACACCGAAACCAACAGTCTGGAGAGAAACTGTAGAATTGGCTCCATCGGTAGTGATAGTTCCGGCATCCCCGGCCTTGGTAGCCTGAGGAACATAGACACCAAAGCCGATAGGCTCGTCTTCAACAATGACCTTCTCGGTCTCAACCTTGGCGCAAGCGCTCAAGACAAGGGCTGCAATGGCAGCAAGGGTAAAAATCTTTTTCATAATGCTTTTTGTTTTTATTATTTTATTTTTTGTTACTTTCAATTTTGTTACATCGGTATCTCAACTGTCTCTCCATCCTCCCAATCTTCAACTGTGGCATCCATGCCACTTGCCTTGCCTCCAGGCGGTGAAACATCCGGCAGCACAATCACAGGTTCCTCGGCGCTACCGAATATCAGCCTGTACATTGCGCGGTAGCCAACATTAGGAGGCAGCAGCTTAATCTTGTCGCCGGTGTTGAACACATAGTCGGCGGTTGTCTTGTCGTCTATCAGCAGGGCGCTCACATTGAGGGTGGAGTCGCGCTTTGCGCTGGGCACCTCGCCATTCGGCAGGCCGAAGGTGGTGATGATGCCGTCCACGTGGCCGATGCGGTTGGCTTCGTCGTCAATGGTGAGGGTCCACTGGTTGATGATCTGGATGGCTTCCTCACTGCCGGTCACACCCTGGGTGAGCTCGAAGGTGCGGGCCATACCGCTGTTGGATGCACGCACGGCCTTCAGCACATCGGCATTCTTGGCGTAAATGGACACCCACATCTGGCTCACGATGCTCTTCGGGTGGACCGGGATGCGGATGGTATAGTATTCAACCCTCTCTTCGTAGTAGGCGAGATCGTCGTCATCGTCCTCGGTCTTATTCGTCACGGCCTTGGTCTTGGTCTTCCCGGAGGCGGCGGCCATCTTCTTGAGGTATGAATAGTAGTACTGGTAATCCTCAGTCATCTTGGTGGTGATCTCGAACTCGTCGGACACGCCGGCGCACATCACCTCAGGGTTCTCAACCACTTCCTCTTCGGATCCGCGGGTGGCCCAGGTGGCTACCGTGGAGCGGAGGGTGGTGGAGGCGTTGTAGAAGTCGGTCATGTGATCGAACTGCTGACGCCAGTATTCCTCAGGGCTCTGGGAGATCATGAACATCTTGTAGTGGCCTTCGGGAAGCTGCACTGTGCAGGAGTCCACGTTGGCAGTGGTGATGGAAGTGTAGTACTCGCCATCGCGGAAGAAGTACATGGTGACACCGCTGGGCTTGATTCCCTCGGGATAAGCCTCGACTGTCCAGAGGACCTTCACAATAACACGCACGGTGCTGCTGTAAATATTCTCGAGCGGGCGGCGCTGGCATCCCACGAGAACCGCAATGGCGGCAAGCACGATTATCCACAGTTTCTTTCTCATCGTCCGTTCCTCCTTTCTGTGTTGAAAATGTACTTGATGCTGATTCCAGCCTTGGTGGGGCCGAGCCAGGTCATCTTACCGTGATTGCGATAGAGAAGGTGCTGGTCGGTGGAGTCGCCAACGTAGTAGCGGTAGTGAGTTCCGAGCCAACCTGCGCCCACATAGGCGTCGAGCCTCCAGGCCTGACCGAGCTTCCATGCGTAGCCGTATTCAATGCCCACGGTCTGGAATTCACCCTGCCAACCCTTGTGCTTAGGCTCGATATCGTAGTATCCGGCGCCCAGGTCAATACCGACAAAGTGGCCGGAAAGGATATCCATGGGAACCTTGGAATTGTGGCGGGACAGCCAGTAACGGGAACCGATGTCCCACTTGAGGATCTGCCATGCCTGGTTGTTGCCTTTGGTAACCCACCAGGGGAAGGCGTAATCTATAAATGTGCTCCACTTGTTGCCGATGGGGAATTCCAACGACACGTTGGGAGTAAAGCGGAATCCGTCCGTTACACCAAAGAGGTCGTAAACCAGATTGGTGGAAACGGCAAAGCGAGGATACTTGACGGCGGGTGCCGGAGCAATATTGAGTACATCCTCGGTGAGCCTCAGGGTGGTGTCTGCCACCACGATGGGTTCGTCATCAACAGTAATGTCTGCCGGCTGAGCGGTGGGCATGGCCGGTTCTGCAGGTGCCTCTTTGTGTTTGACTTCGGCACGGGCATTGCGCAGGCTAGGGAAGACCTCGTTGAGGAGGTGTTCCCACTCAGGGAGTTCACGCATCCTAGCTTCCTTTTCATCAGGATCAGCGGGGGAAACGATAATAGAGAGAATTTTGCTGCGGGATGAATCCGAAAGCTCTTCGTCACTCTCAACGGCGGCTTTGAGGTCTTCCCAGGCCTCGCCGGCAGAACGTACTGTTACTTTGTTTTTAAGCTCAGGATACCTGGCTACTATATAATCGTAGACGGCCTGTCCACGCTGCTTTGCGCAACGCTCGTTAACGGTGACAGTGCCGTCGGGAGATGTCTTTGCAAGAATTTCGATGGACTCGATCTCATCGGTGCCGCGGCTTTCGATAAGGGAGATGAGCTCGTCGAGGGCCTCTCCGTTGGTGCCGTAGTTCCTGTCGACAGAAACAGAGTTGAGATCGAAGAAGACAGCCTCAGTGGAGGTGGGGATTGCCCTCTTGACGGTGTCCTTTGCCGGCTGAACGCTTGCAGGCTGCACACCATCCTCTGCCTTTCCGGCCTTCTTGATGGAAACGCTTGCCTGATGAATACCGGGGAGGACGTCCTCAGAGGCATGCTTCCACTCGGTACGCACGGCAATCTTACCCTCGAGTTCAGGGAATCTTGCCACGATGTATTCGCGGGCGGCCTGAGCACGCTTGGCAGCGCGAAGCTCATTCTCTGCAAGAGAGCCATCAAGAGATGCCAAAGCAACGATTTCGATGGAATCGATGCCGTCTGCGCCGAGGCTCCGGATGGTGGCTGCGAGATTGTCGAGGAACTGGGCGTTGGTGCCGAAGTTCCTGTCAACCTCGACAGAGTTGATGTCGAAGAGGATGGCGTCCAAAGCAGCAACATCTGCCTTATCAGTACCCTCTGCAGCGAGACCGATGAAGCGGATTTCAGCATAGCGAAGGGTGCGGAAGTAGTTGGAGTAGAGGTACTTCCAAGACTGAAGAGCACTAAGCTTCTTTTCCTTAGCATCGGCAGAGTCATTGGAATCAATGATCTTGAGCATTGCAGCCTTGGCGCTCTCTGAAAGGCGGGAGTCTGCCACAACAGCTGCACGAAGTGCCTCCCAGGCCTCTGCATTGGGGTTAACGCTGATTTTTCCATCGAGCTGAGGATAGCGGGCAACAAGGTACTTGGCGATAGCTTTTGCACGACGGGTGGAGAGGTTGAGATTGTAGTTGAAGTTACCCTCAGGAGAGGAGAAAGTGGCAATCTCAAGGGCCTCGGAATGACCACCGGCGAAGACTGCGTCGATAGCGCTAAATGCCTCAGCATTAGAGAGATAGGCGGGATCCACAACGGCGTTGTCGAATCTATAATAGATACGCTGAGTGGACTCCTGCGCGCGTATAAAAAAAGACTGACCGAACATCAACGCAACCACCAGGGCAGCTTTCAGGACTGCCTTGGTGACTGTTACGAGATTGTTCGTCAAAAATTTCATTAATCTGTAGATGCGGGGTGTTTTGCCAACGTTGCGTACAAATGCAACAATTATTCAAACACACATCGCGTTTTATCGTTTCCGGGGACAAAGGTATAACAAATATTTTTATTCTCCAACAAAAATTTGAATTTTTTTCAAAATTTTTTCGGATTCTTGCTTTTTTAATAGTTTTTAAAAAATTTTAAAATGTTACCTTATCAGAGTAAAAATCCTTATTCTAAGCACGTGTACGCAGGTTATACCCCCCCCCATGCCTTTAAAAAAGCTCCTAAATCCGTCCAAATTAACCATTTAGGGCAAATTTCTATTTTGAAAATAATTCGAAAAAAGTTGAAAATTATTTGGATTTCGGAAAAATATAGTTAATTTTGCAAAAGAAAGCCTATTATATATAAGGTATGGCATATACTTTATTCATATTTCTTCCCGTAGCTACCTGCCTCCTTTGGCTGGTAATACACTACGTACTGGCTTCGAGGATGGAGACATTCCCCCAAATGATGCTACTTTGCCTAAGTTGTGCAATATATCTGTTTTCAGATGCATGCCATGCCACACAGCCCAAAGGCAGCCTGCTGGACACCGGAGCGCTCATAGCCGCATTGTTTGCCGGGCCCTGCATCATCCCCCTTATTATTACATATATCAAAAAGCTCTCCCACCAGTGGCACAGGCATACGCTATCGCTAATGTGGATCATGATCCCCACAATGCTGTTTACAGCCGGCCTCCTTACGTTTTTATTGAACTTTGAGGAGCGTATAGGCCTTGCCTTTGATTATATTGCCGGTCCTGCGCTTCACAGCGTACTTGCTATAGAATTGCTCGTTTTGATCATTTTCTCCATCAGAACCCTTCGCAATAACCGCCTTCTCCCCGGGAATGTGTTTTCTTTTATATTTAAAGGGAAGCCAATAAGCCTCGCCCGCCTGCAGATAGACTCGATTATCCCTCCTCTGCTGGTTATGGTTCTGCGAATAATCATTTCGGACAACCTCTACACAGTTCAATCCTGGGTTGCCATAGCTTCAGCGGCCATAATTGCCTCCAGCCTGTTCATTTTTGCCACAAATGCACTGTTTGGAACCAAAACAGTAGTATCCTGGAAAGATTTCCGGGATCTAATCAGGTTCAACTACAGCACAGATGAACAAAAACATGAGACTGTAGACAGGATTCTGAACGAATTGCTGGAAGAAGCCGAGGATGATACCCTTGAAAGAATCTATAATAATCTGAGGGGCCGCTTCATCAATAACGAGTGGCAGCCCGGAGAATACGAAGGGGAGCCCATGTCGCAGTTTGCAGGTCAAAAGATTGCAATAGACACAGAAGACCTGGAAGAAGACAGCCTGATATCCCGCTTCCAAACTCTGATGACCGAGAAAAAACTCTTCCTGCAACCGAAGTTAACCTTGGATGACGTGGCTTACGAGCTGGCCTCGAACAAGACCTACGTCTCCAAGATGGTGAACAACTTCTACGGTATAGGATTCCCGGAAGTAATCAATACCATGAGAGTCGACTATGCCGAGCAGTACATCCTTCTGCATCGCGATGCCAAGCAGAGCGAAATCGCCAAGAACTGCGGATTCATCAGTGCTTCATCGTTCAACACGGTGTTCAAGAAAGTGACCGGAATGACGCCAAAAGTCTGGGTTGCTTCTGTGGGCGCAAAATAGAAATTGTAACATTAGGATTTGCAACAAAGCGCGTCCTGAATACAGTAGAACTACGAAATGCTTCTAACCATTTATTATTTCCTGCCTGTTATCACGTGCCTGCTTTGGGTGCTGATTCACATATTGATTGCATCTAAGACAGATACTTTCCGCGTGTTTATAGCCCTGTTCCTGGCCTGCGGTTTTTACATCTTTGCCGAAGCATGTCATGCCCTGAGTGAACACGGTTCCACCTTATATGTAGTATCAACACTCATTGGTATGCTGGCGGGGCCAAGCATAGTTCCCCTGCTTATAAGGTATTTGCACCGGCTGATGCACAACGCCAGGAGCGACTCCCCTATTGGCGCAATCTGGCTCATCATCCCAGCAGCGCTATTCTCGGGTGGGACCATCCTTTATATATTAGGATTTGAAGCGCAGGCAACAGACAAAGTCCACAAGATGTTCCATCTGATTACGGAGGATATCTACAACGTAGTGCTGGCAGCAGAACTCATATATCTGCTAATATTCGTAGCAATAATATTACGGCAAAAACGGCTGATTCCGGGCACATTCTTCAGCTTCCTATTCAAAGGGAGAAGAATTGGCTTATCCCGCCTTCAGTTGGGAGTAGGCATGATTCCTATGGTCGTAATGGCAGCCAGGATAGGCTTTGGTAATAACCTTTACAGCCAAAGTACAACGGTGGCAGTTATATCAGCGACTCTTCTATTCCTTTCGGCCTTCTTCTTCGGCTTCAACGCCCTGCTGGGGAATCATCCAATAGTAAGTATGAAGGATTTCGGCAGCCTGAACAGTTTCAACTATAACAGTGCAAAGAGAATAGAAGCCCCAGAAAGCCCCGTACAGAGCGATCAAAACCCCACGGAAGATAATGCCCTATCAGCAGACTTCAAACGCCTCATGAACGATAAGAAACTGTTCCTGCAGCCTAATCTCACCCTGGAAGACGTGGCAGATATACTGCACTCCAATAAGACCTATGTTTCGAGGATGGTGAACAACAGCTACGGCCAAGGTTTCTCCGAACTCATGAACAGAATGAGAGTGGATTACGCGAAGGAGTATATACTCTCGCATCGTTCAGCCAGACAGAGCGAAATTGCCAGGAACTGCGGGTTCCTAAGCGCCTCATCGTTCAACACGGTATTCAAGAAAGTGACCGGAACAACACCTAAGATCTGGCTCGCATCCACCGACAACGCATAAGAATTTGCAACATGAGGTTTTGAAACAAACCCCATTACAGATACTTCTATTGAGCCTCTACGCGGGCTGCACGCAAAGCCTTCATCTTAGATTCTACCAGGCTCCGCCACGTGGCACCTCCATCCAGAGCACGGATGGCAGCCTTCTTCCCAGGCCCGGACAGACTCTCATCTGAAAGAATCTTAACGAGCTCATCGCGATTGGCTCCGGTGTAATCCGCCTCAACTTCGCGAGCCAGGCCAGCCCAATCTTCGCCCCCGCAAACCACCGAGATCCGGCTTTCGGGAACAGCAAATTTCTCTGCCAGGAAGGAGCGGACACAGTTCGCCCTGTTCTTCGCAAGAGTGGCATTCGCAGCGGGCGCTCCTTCGGGCGAAGAGAATGCCTCAATCTTCAGGCTCTTCCCTTCCGCCAACAGTTTCCCTATGGCTTCTATGACAGCAGCGTTATTCTCGTATTTGGGATCAACATATCGCATGCCCGCCGAAAACAGAATTCTCGGCGCAGCATCATTCACCTCAAGTGTTGCTTTAGATGCAGGCTTTTCTTCCTCAGAAACGGCTGTTTCGGTTTCAGCATCGGCATAGACCACTGTAACCTTGACGCTCCGAAGAGCAGGGAAAGCGCTGCGCATCATATCGTCCCAGGCTTCTCCGGCATACAGGTCCTGCAGCTTCTCTTCCCTATCGGATGCTTTCGCCTCAGTCACAATCTTCAGGGCCTCATCTTTCCATGCCTTCCCGGAACGGCGGAGCCATCTGGCCACGCCCGACCAATCTTCGGCAACTACCATGCTCTTCACCGCATCTTCGCCGAGCGAAGGGCAAAGCTCCTTTACCTTATTTATAATAAAGGTGGCACGATTCTCGGCCAGGGTCTTGTTTACCCAGTAGGGGCCGTCCGGCGATGAACTGGCGCGGACTTCCACTCCCACGATGCGGGAAGAGTCCGGACCGGCGAGCAACTGCTCAAGTGCGCTGGCATCTGCCTCTGCCTTGCCGAAACGGAAACGCACGGACGTGCTCCTGGATTCGGCCGACAGACTCACCGCCCCTGCTACAAGCAGGAGGGATGATGCCAGTATTTTCCTGAACAGTTTCATAACACGTCGGGGTAATAGGACTCGAACCTACGACCCTCTGCTCCCAAAGCAGATGCGCTAGCCAACTGCGCCACACCCCGTAGGTCTTACAAATATAGTAAAAAGTTCCTATATTTGCGTAGATTCTTTCGCTTCGCTCAGAATGACAGGCAACACAATCATACAAGCCAGCGGCATTACAAAATCTTTCGGAGACCTTCAGGTGCTGCGCGGAGTCGACTTCAGCGCCGCCAAAGGCGAGGTGGTGGCCATAACCGGCGCATCCGGCGCAGGCAAAACCACCCTCCTGCAGATACTCGGAACCCTTTCCACCCCGGACGGCGGCAGCCTCATGATCGACGGAGAAAACCCGCTCGCACTCAGCAGCCGCGCCCTTTCGTCGTTCCGCGGCCGCAAGATTGGATTCGTATTCCAATTCCACCATCTTCTGCCCGAATTCACCGCCCTGGAGAATGTGATGATTCCCGCGCTGATTGCCGGGCGGAGTGCGAAAGAGGCCGCCGAGGCCGCCAGAGGCCTGCTACAGGAGGTCGGCCTTGCAGAAAGGGCCGGTCACAAGCCCTCCGAGCTTTCCGGAGGGGAAGCGCAGCGTGTGGCCATCGCCCGGGCCCTCATCAACCGCCCGGCTGTGCTCTTTGCCGACGAACCCACGGGCAACCTCGACTCCGTCACCAAGGAAGAAATCCACCGCCTCTTCTTCTCGCTTCGCGACCGCCTGGGCCAGACCATCATCATCGTCACTCACGACCCGGCCCTCGCTGCCCTCTGCGACCGTTCCCTCACCATGAAAGACGGGCAGTTCGTATGAACGCAGATCTCTGGAACTACGTAGAATCGGAAATCATCCCGCGCTACGCATCTTTCGACGAGGCGCACCGGGAAGACCACGCCCGCACGGTGATCGAGCAGTCGCTGGCGCTGGCGGAGCATTACGATGTGGACCGCGACATGGTCTATGCCATCGCGGCTTTCCACGACACGGGCCTATGCGAAGGGCGCGAGCGGCATCATCTGGTATCCGGCCAGATCATCCGGCAGGATGCCCGACTCAAAGAATGGTTCAGCCCTGCTCAGATAGAAACCATGGCGCAGGCCGCGGAAGACCACCGGGCATCGTCCGACCACGAACCTCGCAGCATCTACGGCCGCATCGTGGCCGAGGCCGACCGCATCATCGACGGCGAAACCATAGTGCGGCGCACCATACAGTACGGCCTCTCGCACTATCCGGAATTGGACCGCAAGGGCCACTGGGAGCGCATGTGCGCCCATCTCAAAGAGAAATATGATTACGGTGGATACCTGAAGCTGTGGATCCCGGAGTCGCCGAACGCAGCCCGGCTTGAGGAATTCCGTCAGAATATCCGCAAGCCCGGCTGGCTCCACGAACTGTTTGACCGGTACTACTGCGCTGACAGGTAGCGGTTTACGTAGTTTTTTGAGTGGGCCTTGTGCGTGGCGGTAGCGGATGTAAACCGCTACCTGTCAGCGCAGCATGGCTTCCGCAACATTCCACCCCTCCACATGCACCACCGGCTTAGCCGGCGCATCGCCACGCGCAACCTCCAGGGTTACAGTATTGGAGGCACCCGGCAGCAGGGTGAAATAATTATCGGTATAGAAGGTGTACGGCACCGGCAGACCGTCATCGCCCAGCAGCAGCACCTCGTTGAAGAAGGCGATCTTGCCCGAAGTATTCTTCAGCGTTACATCGAAATAGAGATTCTCCTCATCTGAACGCTTCTTCACGCTGCTCTTCACCTTGGCCTTGGGCATGGATGCAAGCGACTCGAAGCCCGAAGCGCAAGGCCCGGTCAGCGTGCCCTCTTTATATCTGGCGGTGGACCTCCAATAGAAATTCTCGCTCAGGAGCTTGCCCTTCGCGTCCCTCACTTCGAGCGCCAGGAAGTGCACAGGGGTGAGTTTTTCCGGCAGGCGCAAGCTGATGGCATCACAGGCCACCCCATCTGCCTTCACATTCACTCCCCTCACCGTCCAGGTGGCCAGGTTGTTGCTGTTCAGGTCGTAGAGCCGCGCCACCACCTTCAGGTCTGTCAGGGCGGTCAGCATATCGTTATACACCGACACCGTATTCTTCTCGTAGTCGAACATCACGTGCACGGGCTCCAGCGCGTGCATGGTATGGAACAGGGAGGCAGTGGGGATCAGGTACCAGTCCCACATGTGGTTCTTTATCATGGGAATGGGGCTGGCGTGGCTCCAGAAGAGGGTGCCTGAGCAGAAGCGGTCGCCATATCCCAGCTTGTTGTAGTTCCAAACATCCCAGATGGCCTTCGAATTCATCGCGCTCAGCAGCTGGGTCTTCCAGCCGTATTCCTTGATGGAGTGCGACTCGCCATAGTTGTCCGCCAGGGCCTTCACGGTGGTGGTCACCTTGCCGAAGCCGCTGCCGTCCAGGTAGTCCCACACATACTGGTTCATCGGCCAGATCTCTTCCGGGCGAAGGAAGCGCTGCAGGGAGGTCCAGTGCGGCATTCCGGTGAAGCCGTATTCGGGGTTGAAGCCGTTCACGCGGCTGCCGCGGGGGGATGCCTTGTCGAGATAGTGGAGCATGGGGTTCACCTGCACGTAAGGGCTTCCGTCGTGGATGCCGTCGCATTCGCTCTGCTGCTGCCAGGGGAGTGTGCCGTCCAGTTTCTCGATCAGCTCGCGCGTGCCGCTCACCTCGGTACTCTCGTTGGATGCCACGTAGAACACCACGCAGGGGTGATTCCTCACCCGCTTGACGCTGGATTCCACGTTGGCAAAGTAGGTCGCTACGTCGTGAGGATGGCGGGTATCTCCGGTCATGAAGAACTCCTCCCACACCATGAATCCGTACTCGTCGCAGAGCTGATGGAAGTAGTCGCTTTCCACTATGCCGCCGCCCCAGAGGCGGAGGAGGTTGAATCCGCACTGCGCGCTCATACGGAGCACCGCCGCCATGCGCTTGTCGTTGTCTTTCAGCATCGCCTCCGGGATCCAGTTGCTGCCGCGGACGAAGATGGGCTTGCCGTTCACCACGAAGAGCTTGCTCTCGTCCGGGGTTTCGCGCGTGGCCACGACCTCGCGTATGCCGAAGGTGGTTGTGAGAGAATCGCTCAGCACGTCATCATCTTCGAACACGCTGATTTTCAGGGAGTAAAGAGGATGCTCACCCTTGCCGAGAGGCCACCAGAGCTGGGGGTTGTCGATGTGCAGGCTGCGGAAGCTCTTGGGCGAGAAGACCACTTCCTGCACCTCCTCGCGATAGAGCTCCACCGTCTTTTCGAAGCGGGCGAATGGCTTGTCGGCGCCGGGCGCGCAGATCTCTCCCAACACCCTGGCCTTGTGGGTCTTGGGGCTGTCTACATAGCGGCTGCCCACCTCCACGCTCACGGTCAGGTCGGCCGCGTCGTAGTCCGGATGCGCCAGTTTTGTACGCACGAAGGGATGCCTCACGGTGACTCCACCCGTGGAGTAGAGGGAGATGCTGCGCCAGATGCCGGTGTTGCGGTCGCGCACGGCATCCCAGAAGGTGAAGTCCCAGCCCACGCTCATCAGCATGGTGGAGTTCAGGCCGATGTTGCCGTCTCCTCCGTTATTGTATTCGCCGGGCGCGCCCCAGGTCTTCTTGCCGGGCCTGCCGGGGAAATCTACCGGATACACCAGCACCGCCAGCGCATTGCGTCCGCCGATGTTAGCGAATTCGGTGATGTCGATGTCGTCGTCCCGGAACATGCCGGTGAGGGTGCTGAACAGATGCCCGTTCACCCAGAACTCGGCGCGGTAGTTGATGCCCTCCGGGTGCAGCCAGACCTTCTTGCCCGCGTAGTCCGCGGGGATGTCGAACTCGGTGCGGAACCAGTAAGTGTAGAAGCCGCGGCCGACCTCGTTGATGTCCGGGATGAGGCCCTTGGAGAGGCGGTTGTTATCGGAGAAATACGGGTCCGGGACAAGGCCGTTTTCCACCATGTTCGTGAGCACCGTGGCGGGCACCCGGGCCTTCATCCATGCGCTGTCGTCGAATCCGGGCTGGGAGATCTTCTCGGCCTGGCCGGCCTCGGAGATGTTGCACATGCGCCAGCTCTGCCCCTCGGCAGTGTCGAAGTAGATGCGGTCTTTCAGCCGGGCGTTGTTAAGGGAAGGGGCTGCGTTTAGGGTGATGGCCGCCAAAAGCAGGCCTGCGGTTAACAACAAACTGCGGAAAACGGTCTTTTTCATATTTTTGTTTTATTTTTGCAAGGTTAATGTCAGTGTTTTACAAATATAAGAAAATGAAAGCGAAATTCCTTGCAGCTGCCTTGCTGATTATTGCATCCTGCTCGCCTAAAGCCGGATGGACCCAGGCTGAACTAGATATTATTGCCAATCCTATTGCCGGCACCGCCCCGGCTCTTGCTGCGGATAGTACTGCAGCCGGTTCCGTCGCTGCCGCTCCGGAGATTCTGCGTGTGCTGACCATTGAAGATGAGGCCGATTCGCTGGTCCTGCGCACTCCCTGCGCGGACTTCACGCCGGAAATGCTGAGCTCGCCGGAATACGCTAGTTTGGCCAGGCTGATGGTGGCCACTGTTACCGACCCTTCGGAAGATGGTGTAGGCATCGCGGGGCCCCAGGTGGGGATTTCGCGGCGAGTGATTGCCGTGCAGCGCTTCGACAAGCCAGGCGAGCCCTTTGAGGTGTATCCTAACGTGCGTATCGTTGACCGGCGCGGCGATCTTTGCTCCGGCCCCGAAGGCTGCCTTTCTGTGCCCGGGCGCCGTGGTAACGTGCTGCGCTACAGGGATATAGATATCCAGTACACCCTCGTCTCCCCTGCCGCTTCTCCTGCCAGCAACTCCTCTGCCGGCCGCGCCCCTCGCGTCCGCCCTGCCCTTCGCGACACCACCGAACGCATCCAGGGCTTCACCGCCGTCATCTTCCAACACGAATGCGACCACCTCGACGGCGTGCTGTATATAGATAAACTGGAACCCAGCCTTTAGCAGCCCATGGCAGCTAAGAGCCTGATTGCCAGGTAGTTAAACAGAAGTCTCCCCTCCGTTTTCAGAGGGGAGACTTCTATTTATTGCCCTGATTTACAGAGCTTTAGCCGCCATGAGCATCGGGGAAGTGCACAACGGCGCAAACCCCAACTGGACTTAGGCTATCCACACCAGCACGTGGCGGTCGAAAGTGATGTACTCCAGATCGAACTCCTCTTCGAAGCCATCCTTATTGATAAAAGTAGCCTCAAGTTCGCCCTCGCCCTTCAGGCGGAAGGCATCCACTTCGATCTGCTCGGCGAAGTCCACCTTGTACTGGCTCATCTTCTTATAGACGGCCTCTTTGGCGCACCAGTAAATGGCGAGCTGCTCGTTACGGTGATCGTCGTCCAGGTCGTCGATTTCATCTTCGGAAAGAGCCTTCTTTTCCACCGCGGAGAAATCGCGGTCCAGGCTCTCGCAGTCGATACCCACATCGTCCAGGTCGTTCAGGATAACTGCGACATACTTTTCGGTATGGGTGATCGAGATATTGGTGGCGTTGTTTTCGATATAGGGTTTGCCGTTGTCGTGGTGCGAAAGATACACCTTTTCCTCGAACATGGCGTCCAGGAGGGCGCGCACGGCCAGTTTCTGCTTGCGCAGAGATTCACTTTTAATGAATGAGATTTCTTCCAGTTCGTCGGAAGGGATGGAGGATAATGCTTTTAATTCTGCCTCGGTTTCTGTGATATGCCAAACACCGAGACGCGAGTGCGCGTCGTCGTCGAGGTCTTTTGTAAGAAATAGTGCCATAAATAATTACAACATGCAAATATAATCAATTTTTAGATATCTAAAAAATATGTATCTTTGTGCTGCTTTAAGCGACTATACTCTTAATTCATCATGAAATATCTAACTAACGAGAAATTGGTCATCGTCGGAGCAGGTGGAATGATTGGCTCCAACATGGCCCAGTCCGTGCTTATGCTCGGTCTCACCCCCAATGTATGCCTCTACGATATCTACGAGCCCGGCCTCAAGGGCGTGCTCGGAGAGATTGACCACTGCGCATTCGAAGGTGCAAACGTCACCGCAACCATCGATCCCGCCGAGGCATTCACCAACGCGAAATACATCATCTCATCCGGCGGCGCTCCCCGCAAGGAGGGCATGACCCGCGAGGATCTTCTCAAGGGCAACTGCCAGATCGCTGCCGAATTCGGCGACAACATCAAGAAGTACTGCCCCGATGTGAAGCACGTGGTGGTTATCTTCAATCCGGCAGATGTCACTGCCCTCACCGCCCTCATCCACTCCGGCCTGAAACCCGAGCAGCTCACCAGCCTCGCAGCCCTCGACAGCACCCGTCTGCAGGAAGCTCTCGCGCAGGAATTCGGCGTGCAGCAGTGCAAGGTCACCGGCGCCCACACCTACGGCGGACACGGTGAGGCCATGGCAGTTTTCGCCTCCCAGGTCAAGATCGACGGCAAGCCCCTCGCAGAGATGAAACTTAGCGAAGAGCGCTGGGCAGATATCAAGCTCCGCACCGTCCAGGGCGGTAGCAACATCATCAAGCTCCGCGGCCGCAGCTCCTTCCAGAGCCCTGCATATCAGGCAGTTAAGATGATCGAGGCCGCGATGGGCGGCGCCAAATTCACTTGGCCTGCAGGATGCTATGTGAACAATGCAGTCTTCCAGAACGTGATGATGGCAATGCCCACCATTATCGACAAGACCGGCGTTCACTTCACCGCTCCCAAGGGAACCGCAGAAGAGATGGCAGCCCTCAAGGCTTCCTACGAGCACCTCTGCAAGA
>DGUE01000184.1:0-5786 GCA_002393895.1 Bacteroidales bacterium UBA4318 | reverse complement strand
CTCTGCAAGATGCGCGACGAGATCGTCTCCCTCGGCATCGTTCCTCCGGTGGCTGAATGGTCTGCGCTCAACCCCAACCTCTAGGCAGCGCGTGGCAGCCAAAGTGCTGCAGATCAAGCGATTAATAAAAAGTCTCCCCTCAGTTTTCAGAGGGGAGACTTTTTGTAATTAGTTGATAATCAGACAGGTGGCCGCCACGCACTAAATATTCTCCGGCTTCTGCACCGGCCTTTCTTTCGGCTGGCCCTTGCCATAACCGGACTGGCCTTTGCCTTTCTGCTGACGATTGCCTTGAGGGCGCACGCCGGGCTGCTGCTGTCCCCTGCCGCCGGTCAGATTGTGGATCTGGCGGGTGCGGAAGCTGTCTTCGGCCACATAGAGCTTGGCGGTCTTAACCACACCGATAATCTTGATGAAGTCTTTCTGGTAGTCTGCCAGCACATTGCGCTGCCCGTCCTTCGCCTTGTTGTAGGCCTCCAGTGCAGCCTTCACTTCAGACTCGCCCTTGCCATCCTTCAAAACCTGCTTGAGGTTCTTCAGGGCCTGGCGATACTCCTGGTTATTCTCCATCTGCTCCTTGTGAGCCTTGTTGTACACGGGCCAGAACTTCTCGGCCTCTTCGGGGGTAAGTTCAAGTTCGGAGGTCAAGTAGGCGATGTGCTCGCTCTGGATGCGGTCTCTTGCACCCTGGCGGAATTGTTCTATGTCTTCCTTGGAAAACTTGTACTGCTGGGGCTTTTTGCCTTCCTGATTCTGGGCAAAAACTGCGACGCCAAGCAAAAGGGCAGCCGCTGCGATCAAAAACTTTCTCATAGTTTTACTCATTAACAATCAAATAATCTTCTATTTGCGCGAGCGTGATGTCGGAACTGATGAGGTACTCGATAATCTCTTCGTCCGAAGCGGCAGGGATGGCGGTCCGGTTAAGAACCAGATTGCCCACGAGCACCGCAAGCGCGAAGCACGCTGCAAGCGCGAGGTAAGGAGCGAATTTCTGCATCCGGCCGGGCTGCTTCTCCTGCGCAGGAATTCCCGAGAGTCTCGTGCGGAGATTCTCGAAGTAGCCGTCCGGAACTTTGTATTGGATTTTCTTACTCATACCGATTAATTAGATGTAAAACCGTTGCAAAAGTTTAATCTTCTTCCGTCACCATCACCTTCACCTTCTCCGCTGCCTGATGGTAAGAAGCCTTCAAAGCGCCAACGGAAGTGCCCGTAATGCCGGAAATCTCTTCGTATGGCAGTTCTTCGAAATAGCGCATGCAGAACACGGCGCGCTGCTTTGCGGGGAGTTTGGCCACCGCAACAGCCAGCCTGCGCTGAGCCGCGTCGCCATCGAACCAGAGATCCGAATCCAGAACCCGCTCCGCTTCCGCATCGATAGAAGAGAAGCTCAGTGCCGCCCGAACCTTCTGCTTGCGAAGGAAGCTCAGGGCCTCGTTGGTGGCAATCCTCCAAAGCCAGGTTTGGATGGAAGAATCCCCGCGGAAACCCGGCAGCGCCTTCCATACCTTCACGAAAACCTCCTGGAGGATGTCGTCGGCATCTTCATGGCTTCCCACAAGTTCACGCACGTGCCAGTACAGCTGCTCGCTGTACTTCTCCACCAACTCCCGGAATTGTTGTTCGTACATATATATTATAGACGCACCAACCTGTCAATAGATTATTGCAAGTGCTCCCGGTGTCCCGAAATCATGGACACCGGGAGCATTTTCATGGGGTTTTTGTCACCGGTGTCCGTAAAAATGGGACACCGGGAACACCCAGGGTTCACTGCGCCCTGCATGGCGCACGGCGGAGGCCGGTCCGTAGGACTAAGGCCGAGAGCCGCAGGGTACATTAGGGGCAGCGCCCCTAATAAACAGCCGTAGGCTGCGAAGCAGGCTATTTGCGTGCGATTGCCTTCTTCGCCGCTGCGGCGATATGCGCTGCATCCAGCCCGTAGGCCGCCATCAGCTCGGCAGGAGTGCCGCTCTGTCCGAACTTATCCCCACCGTTGATGAACTCGATGGGAGCGGGCTTGCCGCCGGCAACGACGGATGCGATGGCCTCGGAAAGGCCGCCGAATGCATTGTGCTCCTCGGCAACCACCACGGCGCCGGTCTTGCCGACCGACTCCAGGATAGCGGCTGCATCCAGGGGCTTCACGGTCGCCACGTTCAGCACCTCGGCGCTGATTCCCTCTGCTTCGAGGGCCTCTGCGGCCTGCAGGGCCTCCCATACCAGATGGCCGGTGGCAACCAGGGTCACGTCCTTACCAGGATTCAGATTGTAGACCTTGCCTATCTCGAAGGGCTCGTCCGGATCGGTGAAATTGGGCACGGACGGGCGGCCGAAACGCAGATAGACGGGGCCCACCATACGCGCTGCGGCCAAGGTGGCCTGCACGGTCTGGTTGTAGTCGCAGGGCACAAGCACGGTCATGCCGGGCAGGGCGCGCATCAGGGCCAGGTCTTCCATGGTCTGGTGCGTGGCGCCATCTTCACCAAGGGTTATTCCCGCGTGGGAAGAAGCGAGCTTGACGTTGGTGTTGCCGTAGGATACTTCCTGACGCACCTGGTCGTACACGCGGCCGGTCACGAACTCGGCGAAGGAGCCGCAGAAAGGCACTTTGCCGGTAAGGGCGAGGCCGGCTGCGACGCCTACCATGTTGGCTTCCGCGATGCCGCACTCAATGAATCTTTCGGGGAATTCCTCGGCAAAGGCATCCATCTTCAAGGAGCCTTTAAGGTCTGCAGCGAGGGCAACCACATCGGGGCTCTCGCGGCCTGCGAGCACGAGGCCTGCACCGAATCCGCTGCGGGTATCTTTCTTTCCGGAATCTGTATACTTCTTCATACTAGTAATCTCCTAAGGTTTCTTTGAGCTGCTCCAGCGCCTGTGCGCACTGCTCTGCGCTGGGAGCCTTTCCATGCCATTTGTGACTTCCGGCCATGAAGTCCACTCCGTGGCCCATCTCGGTCTTGAAAAGTATCATCTTAGGCTTGCCGTTCGCCTTGCGGGCAAGCTGGAATGCGTTCAGGATAGACTCGAAGTCGTGTCCGTCGGCCACGATCACATCCCATCCGAACGCCAGCCACTTCTCGTTCAGCTCCTCGATGCCGGTAACGGTCTCGATGGGGCCGTCGATCTGCATGCCGTTCCAGTCGGTCATTGCCACCAGGTTGTCCAGCTTGTGATGGAGGGCGAACATTGCCGCCTCCCATATCTGTCCTTCCTCGCTCTCGCCGTCGCCGCAGAGGACGAAGGCGCGGTTGGGATCTCCGCTCAGCTTCTTGCCGAGGGCTATGCCCGCAGCGGCGGAAAGGCCCTGTCCGAGGGAGCCGGAGGGCTGGAAGATACCCTTGATGTGTCCTACGCAGGGGTGCCCCTGGAGATTGCTTCCGAACTTGCGGAGGGTGCCCATCTCCTTGGGATCATAGTAGCCGGCGCGGGCCAGGACCGAGTAGTACACCGGAGCCAGATGCCCGGCGGAGAGGATGAATGCATCCTGCCCCTTGGCGTCGCGCGTCCAGGTCTCGGGATCCTGGTTCATTTCGTTGAAATAGAGGGCAGTAAGGATGTCGGTACTGCTCATGGATCCTCCCGGATGGCCGGATTTGGCGGCCGTCACCATCCGCACAATGTCTCGGCGGACCTGGGAGGCGATGTCGGTTAGTTCCTGAATGTTCTTCTTCATATCTTGCTTTGATAGATAATTCCGGTTAGCGCTTGGCCTGGGCCTTGACGGCCTTGATGGCCACCTTCTGCATTAGGGCGGCCTCCTTGTCTGTCACTTCGTTATCGGTGCCGGCATTGCGGAAGCTGTTGCCCTTCACGCTCACGCCCGTGCAGGGCTTGATCAGGGTCTCGAACCACACGCATGCGGTGAGATAGCGGCCATACTTGTAGTCCATGTGGAAGCCGTCGCGGGTGAGTTCCTTCTCGGTCTTGAGGGAGGTGCCGCGCATCAGCTGCACTGCCGGGCCGCTGGGGATCACCACGGGGATGTTGAACTGCTTCCGGGCCTTGTCTACGCAGATCTGGATGCTGTCGAACATGTACTGCTGGTCGTATGCGTAGTTGGCGAAATTGCGGTTGGTGTAGGTGCTTGCGTATGCCCAGGTCTGATGCCATACTATGGCCGCCTTGGGGTTGGAGCAGTTGGCGCGCACGATCTCTATCAGCTTGCCAAGCCAGGGGTCGTAGCTATCCCAGCGGCCGCTCTTGGGCGAGCCCTGCTGCATGGTGATGATATCCCAGGGTTCATCCCCTACGCCATCCATGAAGGAGCCCTGCTTGTATTTCTTGATGGTCTCCCACTTGTTCTTGGTAGACTTTAGGTAGACGTATTCGTGGCCGTTGGTCTCGAACTCCTTGCAGTGGCGCTCCAGGGTGCATCCGCCGATGTAGAGGCGGCCCAGGATCACGTTATGGATGCCTGCGGCCTCCAGAAGGTCCGGCAGATACTGGGTGGCATCATCCGAGAAGGAGTTGCCTATTGCGAGTATGCGGAGTGTGTCGGGATTGACGGGAAGCGGATTGTTGGGGTATTTTTCCTGTGCGGAAAGCGAGAAGGCCGCGGCCAGCAGCACGGCAATAGCGAAGAGGATACGTTTCATAATTCCTATATTTCTTGTAAAGTTAGCAAAAAGATGCGGGAACTACAACAATCGATAACTCGTAAAGCAGATACAACGGGAGGAAGACCACCATCAGGGTGAAGGGGTCCCCCGTCGGGGTGATGAGTGCGGCAAGCACCAGCAGCACCACCACTGCGTAGCGGCGCCAGCCCCGGAGCATCCCCCGGTTCACCACTCCCAGCTTGCCGAGCAGCCAGCTCAGCGAAGGCAGCTCGAACACCAGTCCCATCACGAACACCATGCTCAGAAGCGTGCTCATGTAGCTATTGAGCGATATCTGGTTCACTATATCCTCGGACACCCGGTAAGAGGTGAGGAACTTGAAGATGATGGGGAAGACCACCACGTAGCCCACCAGGCAGCCCAGATAGAAGAGCCCCGTGCCGCCGAGGAAGGCCCCGCGGACCCCGGGCACCTCGCGCTGATAGAGGGCCGGGCGCACAAACACCCAGATCTGGTACATCAGATAAGGGAAAACCAACAGCAGGGCCATCCACATGCTCACGCTGATATGGGTCATGAACTGCGAGGCCACGTTTATGTTGATTATATTGACGTCCTCCCCCGGGCCATATACGAAACCCAGTGCGCGGTACAGGAAGAAATCCGCATGGGCAGGCCCGAGGATCACGCTATCGAAAATATGCGGCAGGGCGATGAAGCACCCCACCAGCATAAGCGCGAAAGCGATGACCACCCGCAGCAGGCACCAGCGAAGCGCCTCCAGATGATCCCAGAAGGACATCTCCTCCCCCATTATTCCTCAGACTTTACCTCGTTGTCGATGTCTTTGATTTCCTTCTCCACATCCTTCATCCCTTCTTTGAAGCTCTTGACGCCCTTTCCGAGGCCTTTCATGAGTTCGGGAATCTTCTTGCCGCCGAAGAGAAGCAGCACTACGAATGCGATGATGAGAACTTCCCAAATGCCGAAGTTCTGGAACAGTAACAGATTCTTCATATTATAGGGCGCCGGACCGGCCGGCATCAAAAATTAATCCAGTTTCAAAACTGCCATGAAGGCACTCTGGGGCACCTGCACCTTGCCTATCTGGCGCATACGCTTCTTGCCCTCCTTCTGCTTCTCGAGCAGTTTGCGCTTGCGGGTCACGTCGCCGCCGTAGCACTTGGCGGTCACATCCTTGCGCACCTGCTTCACCGT
>DGUE01000022.1 GCA_002393895.1 Bacteroidales bacterium UBA4318 | reverse complement strand
TGTCGAACGGGTGGCGGCTGCCGTCGGGCTGGCGCTCGCGCAGCGGAGCCGTCTGCGGTGTGGCGATGTAGCCCGGGCCGATGCCGTTGCACTGGATGTTGTACTCGCCGTACTCCGAGCAGATGTTGCGTGTGAGCATCTTCAGTCCGCCCTTGGCAGCGGCATAGGCGCTCACCGTCTCGCGGCCAAGTTCGCTCATCATCGAGCAGATGTTGATTATCTTGCCCTCGCGGCGCTCCATCATCTCGGGAAGGACTGCGCTGGAAACGATGAACGGAGCCACCAGGTCCACGTCGATAACCTGCTGGAAGTCTTTGCGTTCCATCTCGTGCATGGGGATACGCTTGATGATGCCGGCATTGTTCACCAGGATGTCGATCTGGCCCACCTCGGCGTGGATTTTCTCCACCAGGGCTTTCACGGCAACCTCGTCGGTAACGTCGCATACATAACCCTTGACGTTGGATATGCCGGCCTCTTTGTAGTTGTCGAGACCGCGCTGCAGCGCCGCTTCATTTATGTCGTTGAAAATGATGTTCTTGATGCCGGCGGCCACAAATGCCTTGGCGATGTTGAAACCGATTCCGTAGGATGCTCCGGTAATCCAGGCGTTCTTGCCTTCAAGGGAAAATAGATTTGCCATATGTAGTGTTATTTAGTTATTCGTGCACGGGCACAATTGCTCATTATGCAAAAATAGCATTTTTTTCTTAACTTCGCCCAGTATGAGTAGATTTGGATTGATAGGGCATCCCATCGGGCACTCGGTGAGCCCGGAGATTTTTGCCAAAGCCTACGGCGGGCGCTGGCCTTACGACCTGATTGAAGGAGCGGATTTCAACGTTTCGTGGAAGCGCTTTCTAGATGAGTATCAGGCGATTAACATCACGGCTCCATTCAAGGAGCCGGCTTTCCGGGAAGTGCTGGCCAACGGCGTGATGGATGCAGAGGTACAAGCCATAGGTGCCATCAACATCGCCGTCAAGGAGGCCGACGGCCGGATCCACGGCTACAATTCCGACTATCTCGGGGTGTTGAAGGTCCTCCGCGACCACGGTTTCGGGCCGGAATCCACAGTGGTGGTGGCCGGATTCGGGGGTGCAGGAAAGGCGGCAGCAGCAGCCGGAAAGGCCCTTGGATGCGATGTGGTGATCTGCAACCGCACCCGCCACACTCCGGACATCCGTCCTCTGGAAGATCTGCCGGTGCTTGCCGGCGTTGCGGATCTGCTCATCTACACCCTTGCATTCCCCATTACAGAACTGGATGGGCTTGAAGTCCCGGCCATCCTGGAGGCGAACTACCGCACTCCATGCCTTGCCGGCCGCCCGGGGTACATCCCGGGCACGGAATGGCATCGCGCCCAGGCGGTGACCGGCTATCCACTGATGACCGGCTGCCCGGTCGCCGGCCTTTGACCACTGTCCAGACACCGGCGACCCCCGTTTCGTGTCTGCAACGACGAAAACGGACGTCCAGACACCGGTGCAAGCCGTACGGTGTCTGCTATAATTCATCTGAAGTTTTTCGAACGAAAGAGGTCGGAGTTTGGCCGAAAATTCCTATATTGCAAGTCCTAAATATTTTGAGATATGAGCCTGAATAAAGTTATGCTGATCGGTAACGTTGGACGCGACCCTAATGTACGTTACCTTGATGGAAATTCCGGCGGTGGCCCCGGCAGCAAAGTAGCCACATTCACCCTTGCAACCACTGAGAGATACAGAGATCGCAGCGGAGAGACCAGAGAAAATACGGAATGGCACAACATCGTGGCCTGGCGCAATTCCGCAGACCTGGCAGAAAAATTCATCCGGAAAGGAATGCAGATCTACATCGAAGGGCGCCTTCGCACCCGCCAGTACACAGACCAGGCCGGCGTTCAGAAATACACCACCGAGGTTGTAGCAGATAACATCCAGCTCCTCGGCCGCCGTCAGGAAGAAGAGGGCGCCCAGGGCCAGCCGCAGTATGGCGGGCAGCCCCGTCAGCAGAGCTACTCCCAGCCTGCTCCTCAACCCCAGTACGTCCAGCCCCAATACAGCCAGCCCGCACCTCCTGTGCAGAATGAGAGCGTGGCAGCACCCGCGCAGCCCGAGGCCCCCGCAGGCTTCGGCGGCGACCCTTCCGATGATCTTCCATTCTAAAATCAACTGAGCAAAATGGCAGAAAAAGTATACAAACTGATGAACGACAATCCGGTGCTTCGCTGGACTGCCCTGATACTCATCGCCTCGATGATGTTCTTCGCATATATGTTCGTGGACGTGATGTCCCCTCTCAAGAGCATGATCGAAGCCCAGCGCGGATGGAACAGCACCGTGTTCGGCACCTACGCCGCGTCGGAATACATCCTCAACGTCTGCGGATTCCTCATCATCGCAGGCATCATCCTCGACAAGATGGGTGTACGCTTCACCGGCACCCTGTCCGCATCCCTGATGGTGGGTGGCGCAATCATCAAATACATAGGCATTTCCGATTGGTTCCAAACCACTGCCTTCTGCGGCTGGCTAGACAGCTGGTGGGTTGCCCTTCCCGGCAGTGCCAAGATGGCATCCCTCGGCTTCATGATCTTCGGATGCGGCTGCGAAATGGCCGGCACGACGGTCTCCAAGGCCATAGCCAAGTGGTTCGACGGCCATGAGCTTTCGCTTGCCATGGGCATAGAGATGGCCATCGCCCGCATCGGCGTGTTTGCAGTCATGTGGATATCCCCCATCATTGCCAACGCCCATAACCAGAGCGTGGTGGCGCCTCTCGCGTTCTGCACCGCCCTGCTGCTCATCGGCCTCATCACCTTCATCGTCTTTACCTTCATGGACAAGAAGCTGGACAAGCAACTGATAGCCGAAGGCAAGATGGCGGAAGAACCCAACCCGGAGGACGAATTCAAGATCAAGGACCTTGGAATAGTGTTCGGCAGCAAGATGTTCTGGATCGTGGCCATCATGTGCGTGCTCTACTACAGCGCCATCTTCCCGTTCCAGAGGTACGCCCCCAACTTTCTGGAGGAAACCCTGAACATCGATGCGACCTCAGCCGCACGTCTCTTCAGTTTCTTCCCCATCCTCGCAATGGCCCTCACCCCCTTCCTCGGAGGATTTATCTCCTTCAAGGGCAAGGGAGCGAGCATGCTGATGGCGGGCTCGCTGCTGATGATAATCTGCCACCTGAGTTTCGCTTTCGTGCTGCCTGTTTTCGCGCACAAGTGGTTTGCCGTGGTGCTGATACTCCTGCTCGGCCTTTCATTCTCGCTGGTGCCCGCGGCACTCTGGCCGAGCGTGACCAAGATCATAGACAAGAAGGTGCTCGGCAGCGCCTACTGCCTCATTTTCTGGGTGCAGAACATAGGCCTCTGCCTCGTTCCGCTGCTCATCGGCTCGCTTCGCCAGAGCACTGGCGGATACACCGTACCCATGCTGGTATTCTCCTCTTTCGGAGTGCTTGCATTCCTTCTCACCTTCCTGCTGAAACTAGAAGACAAGCGCAAGGGCTTCGGCCTGGAGCTGCCTGAAGTGAAGAATGAGAAATAAAGGCAGGTGGATGCCGTGGGTGGCACTCGCCTGTCTGGTGGTGCCAATGTTCGGCTCGTACTTCTTCGACGATATGTTCTCGAGCATATCGTTCCTCTTCAGCGACCCGTCCCGCCTGGAACTTGGATGGGACGCTGCAGGTTACGGGCTCTACACCAGCGGCTACTCTGTCCTTTGCGTATTCGGCGGGCTGATTGTCTGCGGAATGCTCCTCGACAAGTGGGGCGTGCGCATCACAGGGTCCATCTTCGTAGGGCTGATGGCTGCCGGGGCGGCGATGGTTGCCTGCGCAGTCAGCTCGGGGATGAATCCCAAGGCTTCGCTCTCCCTGGCCTATGCCGGATGTATGGTGTTCGGGCTGGGCAGTGAAATTGCAGGAGTAGCAGTCACTCGCAGCATAGCCCGATGGTTCAAGGACGGGCCTATGGCCTTTGCCATGGGCCTGCAACTTGCTATCGCAAGACTGGGAACGGCTTTCGCCCTTATCATGGCCCCGAAACTCGTGAGCGCGAGGGACCCGGAGCACTTCTATACTCTTGCCGAAACGGCAAAACCTGCTTTTTTCGGCCTGGGCCTGCTGCTGTTCGGATGCATCCTGTGGGCAGTTTTCGTGGCGCTGGATGCGAAGAGATTTCCTTCCGGGCGCACCGATGACAAAAGCGAAGGATTCCGCCTCGCCGATGTTGGCAAGATCCTGACCAACAAGCGTTTCATCCTGATTTCCCTGCTCTGCGTATTCTTCTACAGCAGCATTATCGCATTCAAGAAATTCGCCGGCGCAATCCTGGTTCCCCGTTTCGACATCCCAGCCGAGGCGGCCAGCTGGATGGTGAGCATGCTCCCCTTTGCGACGGTGATCTTCGCGCCGTTGTTCGGCATCCTGGTCGACAAACTGGGTCATCCAACACGCTGGATGCTGGGCGGAGCGGTGCTTGCCCTGGCCGCACACCTGCTGCTGGCGTTCGCCCCGGCCGGAGTGCCCATCTGGGGCTATCTGAGCATGGTATTCCTTGGATTCGGCTATTCCCTTGTACCGGCTGCCATGTGGCCCTCCGTGCCGAAAATCGTCCCGGAGAATGTGCTCGGCACCGCATACTCTCTCATCTACTGGATCCAGAATCTGGGCCTCATGCTCTTCAAGATGCTGGCCGGCGTGATTCTGGGCAAGGCTGTGGCCGGCAGCGGCCCCGTGAATGTGGAACTCATGTTCGTAGGTGTCTGCATCGTCGCCTTGCTGACTTCCGGTCTTCTGCATAAAACCAAACTTAACTAAGCTTCTGAGATGTACCCCATTCTGGACAGAATAAATTCCCCGGCCGACATCAAGAGTCTCGGCATCGATGAACTGAAACAACTCTGCAACGAGCTCCGCCAATACATCATCGAGGTCTGCTCCACCAATCCGGGGCATCTGGGGTCCAGTCTGGGCGCAGTGGAACTGATAGTGGGATGGCATTACGTCTTCGATGCCCCTGAAGACAAGATAGTCTTCGACGTTGGCCACCAGGCCTATGCCCACAAGATTCTCACCGGCCGCCGCGAGGCGTTCCGCACCCTGCGAAAGGCCGAGGGCATCAGCGGATTCCCGCGCATGGACGAGAGCCCTTACGACAGCTTCGGCGTCGGGCATTCTTCCACCTCGGTATCCGCAGCCCTCGGGCTTGCCGAGGCAGCCCGCATCCAGGGCCGTAAAGAGAAGGTAACCGCCCTGATCGGGGACGGTGCCCTCACCGGAGGCCTTGCATTCGAGGGCATCAACAACGCCGGTGCAGCTAAGGCAGACCTGCTCATCATCCTCAACGACAACGAAATCTCCATCGACCACAACCTCGGAGGCCTCCACAACTATCTTCTGAAGATCACCACCTCCCGCCGCTACAATTCTTTCAAGAACAAGGTTTGGAACGTACTTGGAGAAAGGAGCATAAGGCACTTCATCCAGCGCTGGTGGCGCAGTCTCAAGTCCTGGGCGGTCAAGAAGACCGGAGGGGACCTTTTTGAGTCTCTCGGCTTCCGCTATTTCGGGCCCATAGACGGCAACGACCTGGGCAGCGTAATCAATGCCCTCCAGCGGATCAAGAACATCCACGGGCCCCGCGTGCTGCACTGTCACACCTTGAAAGGCAAGGGTTTCGCCGCCTCGGAGGCAGACCCCTACACCTGGCACGCGCCCGGCAAGTTCGATCCCGAGACAGGAAAACGCCTGAACGGGCCGTATCCTGCCGACAGGTATCAGGACGTGTTCGGGCAGGTTCTCTGCGAACTGGCGGAAAAGGATTCACGGGTGGTGGGCATCA
Source organism: Bacteroidales bacterium UBA4318 (assembly GCA_002393895.1). The sequence continues at coordinate 992 of DGUE01000022.1, read as the reverse complement.
CCCCCGCCATGGCCAGCGGCTGCGGCATGAGCAAGTTCGCCGCCGCCTTCCCGGGCAGATTCTTCGACGTCGGCATAGAGGAAGAGCACGCGGTGACCTTCTCGGCAGGCCTTGCTGCAGGAGGATTGCGCCCGTTCTGCAACATCTACTCCAGCTTCTCCCAGCGCGCATACGACCAAATAGTGCACGATGTAGCCCTGCAGCACCTCCCCGTCGTGCTGTGCTTCGACCGTGCCGGCCTGGTGGGTGAAGACGGCGCTACCCACCACGGATGCTACGATATGGCAGCGCTCCGCACGGTTCCCGGCGTCATAATAAGCTCCCCGAAGGATGAAACCGAGCTCAAGCAGCTCATGTATACAGCGCTGAACACTGAACGTGGGCCATTTATAATAAGGTATCCGCGCGGGTGCGGGGAAGGCGTGCAGTGGAAGGACGCTCCTTATGAGATACTCCCCTCCGGAAAGGCGGTGGAGCTCAAGGCCGGCAGAAAACTTGCCCTCATATGCACCGGACCCATCACTTCTGCCGCCCTTCGCATTTCAGAAAGCTACGGAGATGAGGTGGGGGTCTACAACTTCCGCTTCGTCAAACCATTTGACACAGAGATGCTTCGCAAGATCGCAGGGCAGTACGCCCACATCATCACCCTGGAAGACGGCAGCCTGAAGGGCGGGCTCTACGGAGTCGTGGCTGAAGAGCTTGCAGGCATGGAAAAGGCCCCTGCAGTGGAAGGAATCGGCATTCCGGATGAATTCATACGGCATGCAAGCAAAGAAGAAGAGTGGGCCATCTGCGGAATGGATGAACAATCTGTGAAGAAAAAGATTGAATTTTTTTTGGAGAATCACTAAAAATCTCTATCTTTGCAGTCCTTTTGCAAGAAAGGCTTGAAATATTGCCGATATAGCTCAGTTGGCCAGAGCACGTGATTTGTAATCTCGGGGTCGTTGGCTCGAATCCGACAAGAGGCTCTAGAAAACATGTTGGGT
>DGUE01000013.1:819-3230 GCA_002393895.1 Bacteroidales bacterium UBA4318 | reverse complement strand
TTTAATCGAAAAGGAGGTGATTTTTTAAATGATTATAGTTCCTGTAAAAGACGGTGAGAACATCGAAAGGGCCCTGAAGAAATTCAAGCGCAAATTCGAAAAGACTGGTGCTGTGCGCGAAATGCGTTCCCGCAGGGAGTTCAAGAAGCCCTCGGTCCTGAAGCGTCTCGCAAAGGAGAAGGCCATCTATGTGCAGCATCTCCGTCTCGAGGAAGATCAGTAAGATCAACCCCTTTTTTATGTAAGATAACCGTAGCAAAATTGCTGCGGTTTTTTTATATTTGTAGGTTAGAAACTTCTAAGAAGAATGAACACTAAAGCTAAACTTGTCGAGAAAAAGTATCTCGTTCCTTTCATACTGATTACCAGCCTGTTCGCGCTGTGGGGCTTTGCAAACGATATCACGAACCCTATGGTGGCGGCGTTCCAGACTGTGATGGAACTCAGCGCGGCGAAGGCTTCGCTCATCCAATTCGCATTCTACGGCGGCTATGCCACCATGGCCATCCCGGCGGCGCTTTTCATCCGCAAATACTCCTATAAGAGCGCCATCCTGCTCGGGCTCGGGCTGTATGCGGTAGGGGCCTTCCTGTTCATCCCCGCGGCCGCATTTCAGCAGTTCAGCTTCTTCTGCATCAGCCTCTATATCCTCACCTTCGGCCTCGCCTTCCTCGAGACCACGGCGAACCCCTTCATCCTCTCGCTGGGCAGCAAGGAGACATCTACCCGCCGCCTCAACCTGGCGCAGACATTCAACCCCATGGGCTCGCTCTGCGGAATGGCGGTGGCATCTTTCATCGTGCTCCCCCAGTTGCTATCGGACAAGCGGGATGCAGCCGGCAACATAATCTTCTCCTCCCTTCCCGAGGCCGAAAAGGCAAGCATCCGCCTGCACGACCTGGCGGTTATCCGCAACCCCTACGTGATCATAGGGCTGGTGGTGCTCGTGGTGCTGGTGGTGATTGCGCTCACGCGCATGCCCAAGACCCAGAGCGAGGAGCAGAAGGCCGCCGGAAACACCCATACCACCCGGCAGACCCTGCACAACCTCTGGCACAACCGCGTCTACCGCGGGGGCGTGCTCACTCAGATCTTCTATGTGGCCGCCCAGATCATGGTGTGGACCTTCATCATCCAGTACGCCGACAACCTCGGCATCAACAAGGCCACCGCGCAGACATATAACATAGTGGCAATGTGCCTCTTCCTCGCGAGCCGCTTCATCTCCACCATGCTTATGAAATACCTCAACTCCCGCAAGATGCTGGGCTTCTTTGGCATAGGAGCGGCCCTCTGCACCATCGGAGCCATCTGCATAGTTGGCAAGGCGGGGCTCTTCTGCCTGGTGTGCATCAGCTTCTTCATGAGCCTGATGTTCCCCACCATCTACGGCATAGCGCTGGAAGATGTGGACGCACGCGACACTTCGCTCGGCGCCGCGTTCCTGGTGATGGCCATAGTGGGCGGTGCCCTGATGCCCCCTCTCCAGGGCATGCTGATCGACCTCGGCACAGTGGCAGGCCATCCGGCGGTGAACTTCTCGTTCGTGCTGCCGCTGATCTGCTTCGCGGTGGTGGCCACCTACGGCTGGAGAATGTATAGAATCCAAAAACAAAACCTATAAATTATGAAGTATCCCAAAATAGGCATACGCCCCACCATTGACGGACGTCAGGGCGGCGTACGCGAGAATCTCGAAGAAAAGACAATGGCCCTCGCACATGCGGTGGCAGACCTTATTTCCAGCAACCTGCGCAACGGCGACGGCTCCCCCGTGGAGTGCGTGATAGCCGATAGCACAATCGGCCGCGTGGCGGAAAGCGCCGCCTGCGCCGAGAAGTTCGAGCGCGAGGGAGTTGGCAGCACCATCACGGTTACATCCTGCTGGTGCTACGGTTCAGAAACGATGGATATGAATCCCCACTGGCCCAAGGCGGTATGGGGCTTCAACGGCACCGAGCGCCCGGGCGCTGTGTATCTCGCAGCTGTTCTGGCCGCACACGCACAGAAGGGTCTGCCTGCATTCGGCATCTACGGCCACGACGTGCAGGACCTCGCCGACAACACCATCCCCGCCGACGTGGCGGAGAAGATACTCCGCTTCGCACGCGCTGCCCAGGCGGTTGCCACCATGCGCGGCAAGAGCTATCTCTCGATGGGCAACACCTGCATGGGCATTGCCGGTTCCATAGTGAACGCCGACTTCCTTCAGAAGTACCTCGGAATGCGCGCTGAGTACGTCTCCCTCGTGGAGATCCTCCGCCGCGTGGACTTCGGCATCTACGACCACGAGGAGTTCAAAAAGGCCATGGAGTGGGTGGACAAGTACTGCAAGCCGCAGGAAGGCCACGACTACAACGAAGACCGCGCTCTCTTCCCCGGCACCCCTATGACCACCTTCAACGGCAAGG
>DGUE01000013.1:0-728 GCA_002393895.1 Bacteroidales bacterium UBA4318 | reverse complement strand
GCCGACTGGGAGTTCACCGTGAAGAACATGATGATCATCCGCGACCTGATGTTCGGCAACCCCAAGCTCCTGGAGATGGGATACAAAGAGGAAGCCCTCGGCCACAACGCCATCGCAGGCGGCGTGCAGGGCCAGCGCCAGTGGACGGACTACAAGCCCAACTTCGACTTCCCCGAGAGCCTGATGTGCTCCTCCTTCGACTGGAACGGAAGGCGCGAAGCCTATACCCTCGCAACCGAAAATGACGCCCTGAACGGCCTTTCGATGATGTTCGGGCACCTTCTCACCAACCGCGGCGTGATGTTCAGCGACGTGCGCACCTACTGGAGCCCCGAGGCAGTGAAGCGCGTTACCGGCAAGGCCCCCGAAGGGCTGGCAGCGGGCGGATTCATACATTTGATTAATTCCGGCGCCACCACCCTGGACGCCACCGGCGCAATGTCTGATTCCGAGGGCAAGCCCACCATCAAGGAGCCTTGGAACATGACTGACGAGGATGTGAAGGCCTGCCTGAAGGCCACCAACTGGATGCCCGCAGACCGCGACTACTTCCGCGGCGGCGGCTACAGCGCCCACTTCGTGACCCGCGGCGGAATGCCCATGACCATGATGCGCCTGAACCTCGTGGACGGCCTCGGCCCCGTGCTGCAGATTGCCGAAGGATGGACCGCCGAACTCCCCAAGGAGCAGCACGACATCCTCGACAAGCGCACCGATCCCACCTGGCC
>DGUE01000131.1 GCA_002393895.1 Bacteroidales bacterium UBA4318 | reverse complement strand
TACGACCCTTCCAAGAGCCAGTTCTCTACATGGCTCACGAACATTGCCCACAACACGGCAGTGGACATCGTGGAGCAGGAGAACCGCTCGCATAAACGTTACGTATCCATCGACCAGGACCGCTCCGCCGGCACGGCGGTCAGCAGCCTGGGCAGCGGGGAGGATACCCCCCTGGAATCTATCATACGGGGCGAGGATCAGGTTCAGACCGAGAAATACATCGAGGGCCTGCCCGAGCTTTACCGCAAGATTGCCCGAATGCGCCTGGTGGACGGGCTGCAATACAATGAGATAGCGGAGGAAACCGGGCTGCCGCTCAATACGGTGCGCACCCGCATCCGCCGGGCGAAGGCACAGATAGATACTATGAAAACTGAAGAAACGATATGACGACCAACAAGAGTTTCAAGTACTGGCAGTGGCGCACCATCGTGGTTTCGATGGTGGTCTATGCCATCTATTATTTTGTAAGGAAGAACTTCTCCATCGCCATGCCGGGCCTGACGGCCGAGTACGGCATCTCCAACACCAGCTTCGGCATAGTGATAGCCATCGGCTCACTCATCTACGGCCTCAGCCGCTTCCTGAACGGATTCGTGGTGGAAAGGGTGAGCCCCAAGGCTTTCATGGGAATTGGCCTGATCCTCTGCGCTGCGGCAAACCTTTGCTTCGGCTTCGGAGTGGACATCAGCTACTGGATTACCGGAGTGCATGAGGGGCCGCAGTTCGTGAACATGCTGATCCTGGTGATGGGTGTAACCATCGTTCTCAATCAGTATTTCCAGGGGATGGGCTTTCCCCCCTGCGCCAGGATGCTGCCCCAGTGGATCGCTCCCGGTGAGCTGGCCACAAAGATGAGTATCTGGAATGCCTCCCACTCCATCGGAGCCTTCTGCGCCGTGGTGGTTTGCGGACTGCTGATGACCAATATGGGCGCCGATATGTCCGGGGACAGCAGCGTGGTTGCAAGGATTACATCCAACCTTGCCGCCAGCATCAAAGGCTGGGACGGCCTGGCAGAGGCCGACCAGAGCTCGCGCATCCTTTCGTATGCCTCTCATTACGGAGCCTGGCGCTGGTGCTTCATCGTGCCCGCCATAGTGGCCATAGGAGGAGCATTCCTCTGCTTTGCCGGCCTTAGGGACACTCCGCAGAGCGTCGGCCTGCCTGAAATAGCCGAGACTCACACCGGCAAGGAAGCCACCGAGGGCAAGAAGGGCGCGCACGGCGCTTTCCTCCGCCACATGGTGTTCTTCAACAAGTGGGTTGTGCTCTATGCGATTGCCAATATCTTCGTGTACGTGCTGCGCATGGGCGTGCTGGACTGGGGCCCCAAGTTCCTCACCGAAGACCGCGGCATGAACATCAACGGCGCAGCCTGGTCCGTGGCGGCATTCGAGCTCACGGCCGTCTTCGGAACCATCTTCGCCGGATGGGCCACCGATAAGATTTTCAAGGGCCGCGCGCACCGCATGTGCCTTTTCTCGATGATAGGCTCCGTCATCTTCCTGGGCCTCTTTGCCCTGGTAGACATGCCCGTGATTCTTTCTACCGTAGTGCTGGCCCTGGCGGGATTCTGCATCTACGGCCCGCAGGCCCTCATCGGCATAGGCGCTGCCAACCAGGCTACCAAGGAGGCATCTGCTACCGCAAATGGCCTTACCGGCATCCTGGGTTATGTGGGTTCCGCCCTCTCTGCGCTTGGTGTCGGCCTGATTGCAGATAACTTCGGCTGGCGCGCTGTGTTCATCACCTTCCTCTGCGTCGGCGTCGTGGGCGCTATCATCTTCTTTGTGATGTGGAAGGCCCCTCGCGATGGCTACGAGCGCTCCCGCGAATTCACCGAAAAACTGATGAAAGATGAATAGCGAACTGCGCGACAAATTGCTGGCCCTGCGCCATATAGCCCTCGATATGGATGGAACCATCTATATGGAGAACAACATCTTTCCCTTCACCCTGGACTTTCTGGCGAAGCTCACACGCATGGGCATCACCTATTCCTTCCTCACCAACAACCCCACCAAATCGCTGGACGATTACCTGGCCAAACTGGCGCGCATGGGCATCAAGGCCGACAGGGAGCAGATGTATAGCACCGTGCCTGCAACGATAGACTATATCAAGACTCACTTGCCGGATGTGAAAAGGCTGTTTCTGCTGGGCACGCCGTCGATGATCAGCCAGTTCGAAGAGGCCGGTTTCGAGAGCACTTCGGATTCGGCGGCCGATGTGCCGGACGCGGTTGTGGTGGCATTCGACACCACCCTGGTCTATCCGCGCCTGTGCCGTGCCGCATGGTGGGTGTCGCAGGGGCTGCCATATCTGGCTACCAACCCCGACAAGGTCTGCCCGACCGATCAGCCCACTATCCTGGTGGACTGCGGCTCGCTCTGCAAGTGCATCGAGTATGCCACCGGCCGCAAGCCCGATGTGACCATAGGCAAGCCGGATCCTGCCATGCTGGCGGGAATCGAGGGCCGATACGGCCTGAAGCCTTCGCAGATCGCGATGGTGGGGGACCGCATCTACACCGATGTGGAGATGGCATACAATGCCGGAGCTTTCGGGGTGCTGGTGCTCAGCGGCGAGACTACTCTCGAGGTGGCCAAGGCGTGGCCTCACGCCCCGTCGCTCATCTGCCGGGACATTGAAGAACTTGGATGCCTTCTGGAAGAGGCGCACGGATTATGCTGATACCTTCGGAACAGGATTTTGCGCAGGCGGTTGCGCTCTGGCGCGAGTGGAACGGGCGCATCAACGTCATTTCCCGCAAGGACGAAGACAATATCTTCGCCCATCACATCCTGCATTCGCTGGCTATCGCGCAGTATCTGAAATTGTTTTATTCCTCCATGGCGGGTAACACGCTGAGTGACAGCGATTTAACCACATGTCTCCCCTTGGAAAAAGGAGGGGAGGAATGCGGTGAAGTGTCTGATAATCAGGCATTTGGCTGCCATGACACTTTTTTAGATGTCGGATGCGGCGGAGGATTTCCCGGAATTCCGCTTGCGATGGTGATGCCGGAAGCGAAGTTCACGCTGTGCGATTCTATCGGCAAAAAAGTTAAGGTAGCACAGGCGGTGGCCGATGGCCTGGGGCTGAAAAACGTGGAATGTGTGAATGCCAGAGCTGAGAGCCTGGCAGGGGAGTGGGACTGGGTAGTGAGCCGTGCGGTCACCAGCCTCGAGAACTTCTACCCCTGGGTAAAGGGGCGCTACCGTAACAGCATCCTCTACCTCAAAGGAGGTGACATCGATGCCGAAATCGCCGCATTGCAGAAAAAACATCACATTCCAACCGCCAATATTCGCACCTGGAGGATAGATTCGTGGTTAAAAGACGAATATTTTGCAGAAAAATACGTGATTGAAATAGCTTTGAAAGCAATCCAATAGGTATTTTCTCAATTAAACGTTTAAAAACCTTTTAAACCGATAATTTACTTTAACTTTACCGCAATGCTCGTGGCTATGGTGGTCACGGGCTTTTTGTATTATGATTAAAAGTAACAGTATGAAAAGGACAGAGGTTTTATCTAGGACAAGGATTGAGGATAGGATGATTCTAGTTCGGGGGCAATTGGTGTTGTTGGACAGAGATGTGGCAGATTTGTATGGGGTAGAAACAAAGCATGTAAACCAGGCTGTAAAAAACAATCCGGATAAGTTCCCGGACGGATATGTTCTGGAATTAAACGATGATGAAATGACACAGGTCAAAAATTTTGACCTGTCAGCGCGTTCGCACTATAACGCAAAAGTATTCACTGAAAAAGGCCTGTATATGCTTGCAACCATTTTAAAAGGTGCGATAGCAACCAAAGCGACTATCAATATAATAGAAACCTATTCAAAACTAAAACAGTTGGGAAAAGAAGTACGGAAGGCCGCTTTGGCTCCCGATGGCGAAAACAAAAGGTCGCTTATCAAAAGAGCGGGGGAGATGATAGCTGATTTGGCCTCGGATGCGATGGAAGTTACTGAAGATGAATTTACAATGGAACTGAATCTTGTGGCGGTTAAGTTGTGCAGAAAAGTTAGAAGGCAAAGGAAGGGGTAAGTGGGCAAGTTGAGCAAAAAAAGACGAATATTTTGCAGAAAAATTTGTAATTGAGATTGGAAAAAACTACCTTTGCACTCCCTAACGCGAAAAATTAAAAAATAATAGATATGAAAAGGACATTTCAACCTTCAAACCGCAAGCGCGTCAACAAGCACGGATTCCGTGAGCGCATGAGCACTCCTAACGGCCGTCGCGTCCTTGCAGCCCGTCGTGCACACGGTCGCAAGAAGCTTACCGTGTCTTCCGAAGACAGGTGGTAGAATTAACCCGCAAGGGTTTAAGAGCGTCAGATGAAGAATCTGGCGCTTTTTTCGTATCTTTCGGGCATGAAAACAAAGTATCTTCTGATTGTGACAGCATTGATTGCACTCGACGCCTGCGCGCCCAAGCTCCCGCAGACACGTAAAGACGACACCGTAGACAATTATTTCGGCACCGAAGTGGCGGATCCCTACCGCTGGCTGGAGGATGATGCCTCTGCCGAAACTGCAGCCTGGGTGAAGGCCCAGAATAAGGTGACCGATGCGTATCTTCGCAAACTTCCGGCCCGCGCCAAACTTCTCTCCCGCCTTAAAGAAGTGGCGAACTATGAGAAAGTAGGCATGCCCAGCCACAAGAAGAACGGCAAATGGTATTTCTACAAGAATGACGGCCTGCAGAACCAGAGCGTCCTGTATGAAATGGACGAACTCGGCGGCGAGCCCAGCGTCTTCCTGGACCCCAATACCCTCAGCGAAGACGGCACCGTGGCCCTCAAAGGCTCATACTTCAGCAACGACTGCAAATATATGGCATACGTCATCTCCCGCAGCGGCAGCGACTGGGAAGAGATTTTCGTGATGGACGTGGAGAGCGGCCAGCTGCTCGAAGACCATATCGAGTGGGCCAAGTTCACCGGCGCATCCTGGCGCGGCGACGGCTTCTACTATAGCGCCTACGACGCTCCCCAGGGGGACGGCCACGAGTACAGCGGCAAGAACGAGGTGCACAAGATATACTATCACAAGATAGGCACGCCCCAGAGCGAAGATGAACTCTACTTCAGCAATCCTGCTGAGCCCCTTCGCTTCTACCAGCTCGAGATCAACGACGAGGAAACCATAGCCTTCCTTTACGAGGATGGCGCCGATGTAGGCAACAACCTCTATGTCAAGGACCTGCGCGTGGAAGGCGCGGAGTTCGTGCAGA
>DGUE01000029.1 GCA_002393895.1 Bacteroidales bacterium UBA4318 | reverse complement strand
CACATAGTTTTTATGGTAGCGCGCAACGGCTACGGCGACAAGACCGTAGGTGACAATATGCCCGGCACCTTGCTTTACGGAGGAGGATACCCCATCTACGGCAACATTGTCATCGCTCTTGAGACCGACAATGGCTACGAGATCGAGGGCTTCATCACCCAGCACATCCTGGATATGGCATTTGAAGAAGTAAACAAGGCCGTGGACGGCCTTATAAGAATGGAATAACTATGAAAGGACCGGGATCATTCGAAGACCTTGCAGCCGTTATTGCGGTGTGTCTGGGGACTGCCCGCTCCGACGGGAAGCTCCTTGCCGACGAACTGAATACGATACTTGACGGACTCAAGGCCCAGTATGACTTCGAGGGGCAGGACGACCTTCTCCAGGATTATCTGGATGAGGCGGAGAAGATGGATCTCAACGAAGCGATTGAACGCATAAAGCAGTTCGGACCGGAAGAGAAGCAGTTCACTTCGGACATGCTCTTCATGACCATCGCAGCCGACGGGGAATTGTCTCCGGACGAAGAAGAAATCTATAAGGGTATGGTGGATTACTGCGGCCTGCCGATGTTCAGCGGTGCGGACAGTGTTAATGAGGAAGCAACTACATGGCCGGACGAGGAAGACGGAGTGCCGTACAATATGGACTGGGATGAAATCGACAACTGGTACGGCGAGCAGGATAAGGAGCTCGGCATCAAGGCCCTTCACGGAGATCCCGCCGCCCTGGCACAGTATGGCAAGATGATGCTGGATGACGATGTTTACTATGAGAATCTTCTCAGCATCGATACCGACCCATCGGAAGACGAAACCATAGACGGTTATTCCGACGACTACTGGACCGGCAAGGACCTTTACTTGGATGATAAGTACACCGAAGCGATACCTTACCTTATGAAGGCAGCCAAGCGCGGTAACGAATACGCTATGTACTACCTCGGATGCTGCTGGTTCGAATACTGGCACAACGGTGACGGAGAAGAAACCGAATGCTGGCTCAAAGCCTTCGAATGGTTCCTGAAGGGCGCCGTGAAATGGAATGGGGACTGCTGCTTCAAACTCGGTGAAGCATATTACTACGGCAGGATTCCCAACGAAGACGGGGAACTGGACTATCAGGATGACTATGAGGCTGCCGCCTTCTGGTTCAGGCAGGCCATAACCTTCGGCAATGTCAGCGCCGCCAGTTATCTTGGCGGAATGTACATAGACGGCGAAGGTGTAGAGAAGGATGAAAGAAAGGGCTTCGAAACATATAAGAAAGCCACCGAGATGGCTCCGGACAGCGGCATCTCCTGGTACAACCTCGGTATCGCCTACGAAAAAGGCTACGGCGTCACCCCTTCGGACGAAGAAGCGAGCAAGTGCTACTGGAAAGGCAAGGACAGCTACCCGGAATGCAAGGCGAGGTATGCTATCCTGCTGTATAACAACAATCCCGGCCAGCGCCAGTATGCCATCTCGCTGCTAAAGGAAGCCAATGAGAGATTCAGTCCCACGGCAGAACGAGCGCTGAAACAACTAGGAGAATTATAAATTTATGGAAGACTCCGGATTCAGGACACGCGAGCGCACGGCCGAAAAGAGTGCCGTCAACACCGGGACCCGTCAAAAAGAGGCCTCCGGAGTCTGCCCGCACTGCGGTGCGCCCGTAGAAGAGCATTTCGAGATCTGCCCGGTATGCGGGTGGAAACTGGTGGATTACTGTACCTTCTGCGGGGCTCCGATGCGCCCGGACGACATTGACTGCCCAGAGTGCGGAATGCCTTCGGACGGAGTGATTTGCCCTGACTGCAATATCCGCAATTTCCGCTCATTCTGCCGTCAGTGCGGCCAGCCTCTCTCCAGAGCGGCACGCAGAGCCGTTGAAAAAGCCAGGCAGGATCCCAAGGTGCAGGAGGCGGCCCGCCTGATGACCAAACTTGCCGAACTCGAGGCCGAACTCGAGACCTCCGCCCCGGAAGAAGGCGAGGCAGAAGAGCCCAAGGGGCCTACCGAGGGCGAACTCCGTCTGCGCGAGCTGATGGCAAAGGTTGGATTCACCACGGCCGAGAAGCCCAAAGCGACACAGCGTAAGATAGGCCGCAACCGGGAAGACATCCTCGCAGAATACCAGAAGACAATTGACGAAACCAACAAGGTGCTGGAGGAGATGCTTCCACCAGCAGGTTCCACGCCCCAGGAGCAGCGCAACTACTATACCGCACGCAAAGTGGCTATGATGGAAGTGATAGAAAAGACCTGGTACGGCATCATCCGGGACGATGTAATGTGCTGGGAATGCAATAAATGCCACGTCCTTCACGACAATCCCAACCAGTGCGCCGTGAGGGAATTCGGCGGAAAGTGGATTAAATGCGTTCGCACCGACATAGTGCCGGAAGGCACGGAAGGGGCACAGAAGTTTACCGAGAAAATTGGCGAACGGAAAGTTTATAAGAGGGAAGAATAGTATATGGCAGCTCAGGACTTGAAGAGCATATTGAAGGAGGTCCAGAAGACGGCAACTGCACCCCAGGCGACGCTGACCGCGCCGCAGGCTACCCTTTCGGCACCCGGAACGAATGGAGACGCCCCCAAGGCGGCTCCATCTGGCGGAGCCCATTCCCCCGGCGACACCGTAAAGGCCGGGGGGAAGAGCTATACCGTCGTGAAATTCCTCCAGAGCGGTGGCGAAGGCGATATCTATGTCGTTACCGACAAACGCCGCCAATACGCCCTGAAGCTCTGCCACCCTGGGTTTTACACCAACACGAAGGTGATACCCGCCCTTCAAAAGCTCAAGGGCAAAGGGTATCTGGCCGACATCATAGACTACGGCAGCGATTTCGAGCTTCTCGAGTACATCCCGGGGGGCAGTGCGGCCGAAGCAGGCATCAAGGGCAACGCTGAAGCCATCCTCGCCATAACGCTGAAAACCGCGATGGCCCTGGACCAGATGCACAAGGTGGGCATCATCCACAAGGATGTGAAGCCCGCAAACATCCTTTTGAAAGACCGTAACATTTGGGACAGCGTACTTTGCGATTTCGGTATCGCGGATGTGATGGAGAACGGAGAGTCCTGCGTCACCAGTCAGGTACGCACCCCCATCTACGCGGCTCCGGAAGTGTATGACCCGCGCAATGCCATCTTCCTGGAAGGAAAGACCCTTTGCGAACTCACTGCCAAGGCGGATTTCTATTCGCTGGGAATGACCATACTGTCGCTCTGGCTGGGCGAGGGAGCTTTCAAGGCCCAGGAAAGAGAAATGGCTATCGCCAAGACCAAGGGGCGGATTGCGGTTCCCTCCGACATGCCGGATCCCCTGGCCAAGATATGCCGCGGACTCCTTATCAAGGATCCACTCAAGCGCTGGGACCTGGGAGAGATCCTGGACACGATGGATGGAAAGGATGTGCCTGTGAATGAGGATCTTATCATAGCGGATCTGGGCATCACCTACAATGCCTCCAGACATCAGATAGCCAACACTCCTGAAGATCTGGCGAAATTTATGTTAGCCGATATGGATCTCGCGAAGAAGTATCTGTATCGCGGCCAGATCGAGCGCTGGCTCAAGCCCTTCCCGGAACTTGCGCTGGAAATCCACGACATAGTGGAGAAACGCCATCAGCAAGACCAGTATCTTGGCTTGATGGCTGCGGTTTACCAACTTGATAAAGATACTCCTTTTTATCTCAAAGGTATTTCGAAGGAGACCGGGGAAAAAGTAGAGATCCCCGCCCTCACCTTGAAAGATGTGGGAAACTTCTGCAACACTGCCGTTGCCGACCCGGACACAGTACGTGACATAGCCTCAGGTGTTTTCAAAGAGTGGGTGTGGGTGCACAACAAGGCCCTTGCAAACGCACTGCCCCCTTCGAGCAATCTCAGTGCCACCTTTATGGTAAGGGTGCAGATGGTGGATCCCCTGTCGGACATCAACCTTTGCAATGACCCTTCTGACCCAGATTACGCTATGACCCAGGAGGGCATAGGCCGGCTCTTCAACAAGATATACAATATCTACTGGAGCCGGTTCGGTGGAGATTTCGACAAATTGGTCGACGAGTGGGAAGATCCGAAATACGCGCCGCTCAACCGTCAGATCCCCCTTGATACACTCATCAACGTTATCAACAACTTCGACTCACCCGAGGATTATCACTA